>JBCCTM010000208.1:0-6023 GCA_039198535.1 Pseudomonadota bacterium | reverse complement strand
CCCCGCCCGCTCGCCCGTCGCAAGGGTTAGCCGCGCGGCGCGAGGGAGCCCATTTCGCTGCGCCACCAGGTCAGGGGATCGGCCAAGCCGTCAAAGGCGGCTTCGCCCAGGGCGGCGGCGTCGCCCCGAGCCGTTTCGATCCGACGGGCTTCTCCAAGCACGATCCGATGGTCGCCCGCGGGGCGCATCTCAAAGAGATCGAAAGAGAACCGCACCAAAAAGCGCTCAAGCCGCGGCGCCTGGCCTGCGGCGACACCCATGCGCGAGAGGCGCGCTTCCGGAGGGGCTGATGCGAAAAACTGCGCGTCATCTTCCTGATCGGCGCCCAACACATGCACCGCAAAACGCCCGGAGCGTTCGATCATCGGCAAGGCGACGCTGCTTTTTTGGATGCAGACGAGACAGAGCAAGGGCTCGAGAGAGACGGAGGTGAAACTCGACACGGTTAACCCATGCGCCTCCCCGCCATGGGCCGCGGTCGTGACGGTCACGCCGGACGGCGCTTGCGCCATGGCGCGTCGGAAAGCGTTTTGGTCAACGCCGCCGTGATACGCCGCATCGGTCGCTCGGGTGTCCATGGGCGCCGCCCTTGAAGCCGGTTTCGCAGTCATCGAAAAATCAGTCCTCAAAATCGGGCCGCCGGGGCGCGATCGATGCCCGTCGGATCGCCGAAATTATCAGCGGCATCGGGAACGAAGGCGGCGGCGTCAAGCGCTGTCGACCAAAGGAGATAGGTCGCATTGGCTGAGAGGCGCGTCCTTCGCGACACGTCCGCTTGGCCGGCGCGCCTTTGGTATGGGCCGCGACGTTGTGCCGGCTCGCTAAAGTCGATAATTGCGATGGATCGCGGCGGCATCGCGCTTCCGCTCATCAGAAACCCAACACAGCGCCACGCGCTGCGGGCGATGGGAACGTCGGGCTAGAGGGCGGTGCAAATCACAGGCTCAGGCGACACACGCCCCGCGCATCGTACCGCTTCAGACCCTGAAGCGGGTGGCGGGCGCGCTAAGGCCGGCCCAGGCGAGACGCTGCAGCGCGACGATGCGCTTCGAGCCCGCCCAGGCGATCAAGACCAACAGGGCGATCCAAGCGAGCGGGCTGAACGCGAAAATACGCTCAGGAGCGATCCGGAGAGTGGTGTCGGAACAGATCTCGAAGACGATTTCGGTCACATCGGCCCTCCGGATTGGGGGGCGCCCGGATTTCGGTTGGACAGCGTGGGCGGGCGCATGCGCGCTTGGTTCAACATGTTCTTCGTCGACCACGGTTTTTTTCGGTTTTTCTATCTGAATTTCCGCCGCATCGACGATGACGCCTATCGTGCGGCGCAACCGGGGCCTCGGCAATTTAGACGGATCCGTCGACGCGGCGTGCGCACCATCGTTAATCTCCGCGGTGGACGGCAGTTCGGCTCCTACCCGCTGGAACGCGAGGCCTGCGCGCGCCTCGGCCTCGCCTATGAGGAGATCACGCTCCGCTCCCGGGAAGCGCCGAGCCTCCAGACACTGCAGGACGCGGCGGATTTGTTGGAGCGCGTCGAATATCCGGTGCTGTTCCACTGCAAGTCGGGCGCGGATCGCTCCGGATTGATGGCCGCGCTGTATCTCATGTTGAAAGCAAAGCGCCCCGCCTCTGACGCTAAGCGCATGCTTGCGCTCCGCTATGGGCATGTTCGGCAGAGCAAAACCGGCGTGCTGGACGCATTCGTCGATGCGTTTGCTGAAGCCGAACGCGAAGCGCGGGCTGCGGGACGCGACCTATCTCTCATGGAATGGGCGCGCGGGGATTACGATCCAAAAGCGTTGACCGCGAATTTCCGGGCGACGTCTTGGGCGAGTTGGTTGATCGACACTGTGCTCAACCGCGAGTAGCCGAGCTGGGGGGCAGTCCTCGCGGGCTCTGTTGTGGCCGGTTATCCGCCCGTGGCCTCGGCTGCGCCCCTTGACCTGACATCCGCCCCGACACCGTCGCCTGAAGCCGCGCGGCGGCGGGCTCGTCCACCCAATTCCGCCAAAGCTCAGGGCGCGTCCGCAGCAAACGCAGGGCCGCGTCGGCCATGCTGGCGTTGGCCTCAGCGCGCCAGGCGAGCGCCTCATGGGCGTAATCCGGCGTAAGGCCGAAGCGGTTCAAGAAGGCGGCGACGCGGGGCGCGCGCTCGGCCATCGCGCTTGGATAGAGCGTGACCCTGGCGTCGGCCGTCCCCTGTTCCGACCCTTGCTCCGACCCTGCGACGGCCCCGGCGGCGGCGTTCTCAAGCGCGGCCATGGGATACTGGGCCAGGGCGGTCGACGGGCTCCAATAGGAGCCGACCCAAGGGCGTCGGCGCTCCCAGGCGTCGACGAGCGCCGCCGTCAGCGCTTCTCCGGAGGGGGGCGTGACAATGTTGAAATCCGCGTCGAGGCCCAGTGATTTGATCAGCGCGAGGTCTCGCGCGTGGCAGGACCAGGCCGCGGGGCAGATGTGGAGCGTCGGTCGCGCTTCCCCCGCATCCGCCGAGGTGAAAATCTCAGGATGCGCCGCGACGTCCGCCGCGCTCCTGAGCTCGGGGTTCGCGTCGGCCAGCCATTTCGGCACAAACCAGCCAGAGCGCTCCGCACCGCCAAAGGTCGCGGCCCCTTGGGCGACGCTCATCGGCGCGTCGGGCCCATCTGGGGCGTCGACCGCGATGATGTATTCACCCGGGTCGGCGGCGGCGATCGCCTGGATCGCGCGCTGGGGCTCAGCCGCGGTGAGCAAGACCGCGCAACCATAGCCGCGGCGCAGCGTAATCGCCGCCAACTCGGCGGCGAGCCGCGCCGTGTCCCAGGCGAATTCTGCGATCAGCATCGGCGCGCCGCATGCGTCCTCCCGCGAGGGGACGCGCTCCGCCGCCAATCCGGACGCGGCCCCGATCGGTTGCGCCAGCAGGCAGGCGGCGGCCGCCGCTGCGCGCAACGCCCTCTGGCCCAACCTAAAATCAAGCCCGACCGACACCGGCTGCGCACGCCCCTTCGGCGGCCTCAGATCTCTCGTCACGCGCCCATCCTCGCTCCGCCGATCCACATCGACCGCTTGCCTCGCCCCGCGCCCCGGTCCATGTCCGAAGAACAAGCAACAGAAGCTGCGGTCGCCATACCAGATGCTGCGTCCGTAATAAAGCAGCATACTAGATGTGAAAGGGACCGCCATGGGATTGCGGTTAGACCCCGTCTCCCGCGCCATCGAGGAAATCGCCGCCGGGAAAATGGTGATCGTCGTGGATGACGAGGACCGGGAGAATGAGGGCGATTTGATCATGGCGGCGGAGCTGGCGACGCCTGAGGCCACCGCGCTGATGATCCGCCATACGAGCGGCATTCTCTGCGCGCCGCTCGAGGCGTCGGAGGCGCGGCGGCTTGGCCTTTCGGCCATGGTGTCCGAGAACGACGCGCCGCTCTCCACGGCGTTCACAGTGTCGGTCGACTACAGGCACGGCTTGACCACCGGCATCTCCGCGGAAGAACGCTGCGCCACGGTGCGCGCGCTGGCCAATCCGAACGCGGCTCGGGAGGATTTCGTGCGCCCGGGCCATGTGTTTCCGCTGGTGGCCAAAGAAGGCGGCGTGTTGATCCGCACCGGGCACACCGAAGCCGCCGTCGATTTGGCGCGCTTGGCCGCATTGAAGCCCGTCGGCCTCATCGGCGAACTCATGAACGATGATGGCAGCGTCATGCGCGGCGATGCGCTGCAGGATTTCGCCGAAGAGCACGGGCTGGCGCTGGTGTCCATCGATGACCTGATCGCCTATCGCCAGAGCCGGGAGACCCTGATCCAGCGGGTGAGCGAGCAGCCTGTGCAGACCTTTGTCGGCCCGGCGAAAGCGGTCGTATACTCCTCCGCCTATGACGATGCGCAGCATGTGGCGCTGGTGTTTGGCGATCCGGCGGACCGACCGGACGCCTTAGCGCGGCTGCATCCGGAGATGGTGCTGGAGGACGTGTTCGGCGGAGAAGACACCCAGTCCCACCGCGCGCTGCGGCGGATCGCGGAGGAGGGCTCGGGCGTGTTCGTGTATCTGCGCCAAGGCGCGGCCGGCGTGGTCCCGCTGGCGCGGCCCTCGGTGGAGGAGGTCGCCACCTCGTCGGGGGAAGGCGAGGCCTCCAGCGCGCGGCGGCGCGAGGCCTGGCGCGACATCGGCCTCGGCGCGCAGATCATGCGGGATCTGGGCTTGAGCAAGATCCGCGTGCTCTCCACCACCGACCGGTTCTACAAAGGAACCAGCGGTTTTGGGGTGGAGGTGGTCGGCACTGAGTTGCTCTAACTGAGGAAGGGGCGCCGCCGCAGCAGGCCATGGAGGTCCTCGTGGCCTTGTGGGGAAGCCCCTCGCGCGCTTTTCGCGCTCGCGCGCGGCCGGCTGACCTTCGCCCCGCCGCTCGGGGTTGAGACCTGAGCGCGGCTCAGCCTCCCCCCCCCGCGCGACGGCGCCGGGAAATTGAGTTGTGTTCCGCCGAGGATCCCACACAACCGCAGCGTTCGCCCGGCGGTGCGCGGGGCGCTGACCGGGGATCACGATGACCGATTTCAAACTCTATTCCGACATGGACGCGCCTGCGGCCAGCAAGGCGCTTTTGGAGAAGTCGCGCGCTGGGTTCGGCCGGATCCCAAATCTGCACGCGGTGATGGCGGAAGCGCCGGGCCTGTTGGAGGCGTATCAGAAGACCCACCAGCTGTTCATGCAGTCGAGCTTCGACAAGGATGAGCAGACCGTGGTCTGGCAGACCATCAACATCGAGCATGATTGCCGATATTGCGTGCCCGCCCATACGGCGGTGGCTGAGGGCATGGGCGTGTCCGCCGCGCTCAGTGACGCTTTGCGAGAAAGTGCGCCGTTGCCCACTCCGCGACTGGAGGCGCTGCGGAGCTTTACGCTGAAGCTGGTGCGGGCGCGCGGCAAGCTGGGCGACCGCGATGTCGCCGCCTTCCTTGAGGCGGGCTTCACCCGGCGTCAGATCTTGGAGGTGATCCTCTGCCTCTCCCAAAAGGTGATGTCGAACTACACCAACCACATCGCCGATACGCCGCTGGACGCGCCGTTTCAAAAGTTCTTCTGGAAGTAGGCCGAATAGCTGCTCGCATAGCAAAGAATTTCCAAGAAAGCTTCTATTCAACGGCGACGCAATGAGCCCAGAAGAACTCGCACATATTTACCCGACCCTTTTCCACGTCACCGAGCCGGATGCGTGGCCTAAGATCCAGAAACATGGCTTGCTGTCGACATTGGCGATCCTGGATTTATTCGAGGTTGATCATGCGACACGGGTTGCGGTCACCGAGCAGTGTCGGCCGACCCAAATCCCGCTCAAGCACCCACAGCACGGGTCGATTGTCATCAACGATAATAAACCGATGAGTGAACAAGCGCTCCTGAAATGCTTGGACGACGGATTGGCGCCAAAAGATTGGCTTCGCATGCTAAATAGCCGAGTATTTTTTTGGTGCAGCGACGAGGGCCTGAGCCGATTGCTGGGCGCCAAAATGAATAAAGGACGAAAAAGGCTAGTTTTGGTAATCGATACACTTTCTTTTTCAAAAGAACATACCGATTATATTGAAATATGCCCGATAAATTCAGGTTCAACGATCCGCAAGCCTGCAAGGCGCGGCCTTAAAACTTTCACACCGCTTGGAGCATTACCTTATAAAGACTGGCAAAAGAAGCGCGGAAGAAGAGATAAGATCCTTGAAGTAACATGTCTAAGGGGCGTACCTGATATTTGTAATTTTGTCAGAGATCGTTACATAGCATAACACAAAGTGTCATTGCTTAATTTTGCAAGCCATCGCCCGCTGGAACTGGCGAAGGGCGGCGGCTTCACGCTGATGGAGCTCAATATAACCGTAAAATGCTGGTTGAACTCACCTTTAAGGAGACCAGGCGCGGCGCGGCTGATTTCCGCGGTCTGCGGCCGGCTCTGGCCCGTCTCGATCGCCCGCCTCGTCCCCTCACCCCGTCGCTGAGGCGAGGCCCGTCAGATGGGCGATGTTTTTCGCCATGATTTTCAAAT
>JBCCTM010000207.1:0-6024 GCA_039198535.1 Pseudomonadota bacterium | reverse complement strand
CTGGCCGGGGTCAAGGGCGATAGGATGAGCGCGGCGGCCCAGCACAGCAGCGCGGCCTGAATCGTTAGCGTCGTCCGATGAGAAGTCGCCATTTCCACGCGCCGATCGCTGCGGACCGGCTGTGATCTCCCCTCATGCCCCGTCCGTTTCGTGGAGCCACAGGTCCGCTTGTCGGTAGAGCGGGCTCCCAGCGGAGCGGCGCGCCACCGGGAGGCGCGCCAAGAAGGAGCGCACGTTGAACTGGACCACGATGGGAGGCGAGCCGCGCCCCTAGAACCGCGTCCCGGCGGAGAACCTGAAGAACTCCGTCTCATCCTCATCCTGCTTGATGATCGGCGTGGCGAAGTTGAAGCGGACCGGTCCAAAGGGAGAACTCCAGAACACCGAGGCGCCGACCGACGCACGCAGCTTCAGATCGTCGTCGATCGTGAAGGTCTCCAGCCCGCCGCTCGGCCCGATCGCCGTGTAAGTCGGGTCGTCGAGGCCCCAAAGCGTGCCAACATCGGCGAACAGACCGCCGAAGATCCCGTATTCCTCCGGCAATCCAACGGGGAAGGAGACATCCGCCCGCGCCACCGCGAAATAGTTTCCGCCGAGCGCGTCATCCGACGTCAACGGCGTCTCCGCGTTGCCATCGCCATCCAAGTCGATCAGGACCGTGTTCTCATCGCGGGGGCCGACCCCGCTATCTTCAAAGCCGCGGAAGCTGTCGCCGCCGAGAGAGAAGCGATCGCCGACGCGGACATCGTCCGTCTCAAGCCCAACCACGCCGCCGCCGGCAAGCTCCAGGCTCGCAATCACTTCTTCGCTGAAGAAAGAGGTGAAGCCCTTCACCGACGCGGTGCTTTTCACGAAGAACGCATCCCCGCCAAGGCCGGCCAAGTTCGAGCTGGCGCTCAACACAAAACCTTCCGTGGGCTTGATCGGATCGTTCCGCTTATCGAGCGTGTAGCCGATGCCCAGCTGTGAGATGAGGCGGGAGCCTTCGTCCTGCGCGATCAACGGCGATACATCGATGGGCGTGTCGCGAATATCTTCTTGTTGCAGCAGGTAGTTGAGCGACAGCGAACTGTCCTCATCCAGCGGGAACGTCACCCGCGGCCTGAATCCAGTCCGACGCACGTCAAAGGATGATTCGTCCTGGTTGTCCTGCTCGGTATGGAAAATATCGAAGCCGGCCCGCACCTTTCGGTCGAGGAAGTACGGCTCCGTGAAGCGAAACTCAAAGAATTGCCGCGACGAAGACGCCGTGGCTCCGACCCGCACGAACTGACCCCGGCCGAGGAAATTCCGCTCGGTCAGCGTGATCTGACCGCCGAAGGAATCCGCGCTGGAGAAGCCGAACCCAAAGCTGATGTCGCCGGTCGACTGCTCTTCAACCTGCGCTTTGACCACCACCCGGTCTGGCGAGCTGCCCCGCTCGGTGGTCACGTCTGACGTTTTGAAGAAGCCCAGTCGACGGATGTTGGTACGGCTCTGCTGGAGACGGAACGCGTTGAACGCGTCGCCCTCAACAAATTCAAACTCCCGGCGCACCACCCGGTCCAGCGTCCGGCTGTTTCCTTCGATTTCGATGCGCTCGACATAGACCCGAGGCGCTTCGACGATGCGGTAGACGAGATCGACGGTCGGCGCCCCTCCATCCACCGCGGGTTGCCGCCGCGCGTCTGGACGCACATCGATGAAGTTGACGCCACTTTGACCGGCGCGCTCCTGGATTCGCTTAACCGTCCGCTCCACCAGATCCGCGTCATAGGTGTCGCCGGTGTCGGTCTCGACCAAATCTTCAAAATCGGCGCTGTCCACGCCCGGCACCGAAGACACCACGTCAACGACCCCGGTGTCATATTGCGCGCCTTCAGAGATCGTGAAGGTGATGAAGAACCCGTCGCGCTCAGGCCCCAATTCAGCCACTGCCGAGAGCACTTCGAAGTCCGCATAGCCCCGAGAAAAGTAGAACCTGCGGAGCAATTCTTTATCGAACTCGAGGCGGTCAGGATTGTAATTGTCGCTTGTGGCGAGGAATTTCCACCATGCGCTTTCAGATGTCTCGATGGCGCTGCGAAGACGGCGGTCGGAGTACTCCGAATTGCCGACGAAGTTGATGGCGCTGACGCCGACTTGCTCGCCTTCCGAGATCTCGAAAATGAGGTCGACCCGGTTGTTGTCGCGCTCGATGATCACCGGCTCCACCGTCGCCGAGAAGCGGCCCGACGCCCGATAGACTTCGAGGATGGTCAACGCGTCGGCCTCAGCCCGAGCGCGCGTAAAGGCCCCGCGCGAGCGCGATCGGATCTGCGGCTCGAGCACATCGTCGTCGATGTCGGAGTTACCCTCGAACGAGATCTGATTGATGATGGGGTTCTCAACGACCTCCACCGCCAGCACGCCGCCGCTTTGGGGGATGATGCGCACGTCCCGGAACAGTCCGGTGGCGAACAGTCTTTTGAGCGATTCGTTGATGGAGCCGGCGTCCACCCGGTCTCCCAAGCCGATCTGCATGTAAGAGATGATCGTCTCGCGCTCGATGCGCTGCGCGCCGATCACATCGATGCGGGACACCGGCTGGCCGAGCCCGGACTGCGCATGCGCCTGAGGCGCGGGAGCCCCTGCGGCCAAGACCGCCGCCAAAGCCAGGATGGCGGCTAAGAGCCTCGCGGGCAAAGCGATCTCAGATCGCCGCGCGTCCCACCAATCCAGAGCCATATGCTACCCCAATCTCACCCTACGCGGACCTTGTTGGCCCTTGGCCGCACAAGACGGCGTTCGCTCCGCCCAGACAGGAGCCCTGGCTCCCGCTTAAGCAGAAATCGCACCATCCCTTCACCCGCGTTGAGCGCCCTATCGGTCGCCCAGCCCCCTCGCGCTTCATATATGCGCCTGTCCTTCTGTCACGCGCAAAATCGGCTGTTAACAACCGGCGGCGATCGAGCCGAATAATCTTGGCAAATCGTTGCTCGTCGCAAACACCAGCAGGCCGAGCAGCGCCGCCAAGCCGACCAACATCGCGCCTTCTTGAGCCCGAGCGCTCACGGGCTCTCCCCGCAGACCTTCGATGGCGAAGAATACTAAATGTCCGCCATCGAGCACCGGGATCGGCAGCAAATTCATGATCCCAATGGCCGTGGAAAGGCTGGCGATCAGCAAAATGAAGGCGACGAAGCCCTGCGCCGCCGCCTGGCCCGACATATCAGCGATCCCGAGGGGGCCGCGCAGGGAAGACCCGTCGGATTGCCCGGAAAAGATCGCCCCAAGATAGGTGAATGTCACCGAAGCGATCCGCCAAGGCGCGGTGAGGCCGGTCCAAATCGCCTGACCGACGCCCACCCGCTCCTGGGCGGGTTCGACGCCAATATTGAAGTCGGCGCTGACGCCGATGAGCAGCCGCCGCGTCACCTCGCCGGTGGCGGGGTTGGGCGTCTCCATCCATTGGGGCTGCAGCGACGTCTCAACCAAGGCGCCGTCCCGGGCCAAGGTGAGCTGAAGGGTCGAGCCTTCGGCGGCGGCCACCGCCTCTTGAATGTCCACAAACGAAGTCACGGCCACGCCATTGATCTTCTGGATCACGTCGCCCGCGATGATGCAGGCGCGGTCGGCCGGCCCGCCCGATTCGACGCCGGCCACGCGGGTCAGCCGAGAAAAGCCGAATTCGAGGGTCTCCTCAAAGCTTCCGCCCTCGCCGTCCGGTCGCTCCACGACGACGCGTTTCGGCGCGCCTTCATCCTCAAACATGGTCGCCATGAAACCTGAGAACGCCTCAACGGGCTGGCCATCCACGGAGATGATGCGGTCGCCGGCGCGGAGCCCGCCCCCGAAGCCCTGACCGCCTTCGCGCACCTCGCCTAACACGGGGCGATCGCTGGGCGCGCCCATGGCCAAGGTCAGGGCGATCACGACGAAAATGGTGAGGATAAAATTGGCGATGGGGCCCGCGGCGACCGTGGCGGCCCGCGCCCAAAGCGGGGCGCCCTGCATGGTGGCGCGCCGCTCCTCGGCGCTCAGTCCTTCCAACGCATCGTCATCGGGCCCACTCGCGGCGTTGGCGTCGCCTTTGAACTTCACATAACCGCCGAGGGGCACCCAACAGATCTTCCAACGCGTGCCGCGTTGGTCGTCCCATCCGTAGATCTCGGGTCCAAAGCCGACGGCGAACACTTCCGCGTGGATGCCGCTCCAGCGCCCAACGATGTAGTGCCCGTACTCATGGACGAAGATCACCACCGCCAGCACCAGGATGAACGGCGCGAGCACGCCCAGGAAGGGGCCGATCAGGGGCAGGCTGAGGAGGGTCTCGAAAAAGCTCTCCAAGGGGCTCTCCAGGTTGGTCGCGGATCAGGGCTGGCGACGGGACAGGCGGATCACGCGGCCGGACGGGACCGGCGGGTCGCAAACACGGCGCCGATGGCAGACATAGGCCTCCGACGCCATTCTGGCGACGTTTAGGCGCGCCCGCGCCCGCCGTCAGGACAGAGCGTCGACCCGTTCCAACGCCACGCGTCGCGCCGCCTGATCCGCAATGAAGACATCCGACAGCGCGGCCGGCGGCGGGATCTCCGCGGCTTCAAGCGCGGCCTCGATGGTGGCCGCGATGTCGAGAAAGCCGATTTTACGCGCCAGGTAGGCCTCCACCGCCACCTCATTAGCCGCGTTGAAGATCAGCGGCGCCGCCCCGCCAGCGGCCAAAGCCTCCTTCGCCAGGCGCAGCGCCGGAAATCGCTCCAGATCGGGCGCATGGAAATCGAGCCGCGCCAAGGTCGGCAAATCCAGTCGCTCCACCGGGGCCGGCACGCGCTCAGGCCATCCCAGCGCATAGGCGATCGGCGTGCGCATGTCGGGCGCGCCAAGCTGCGCCAGCACCGATCCATCCGCATAGCCCACGGCGGAGTGGACCACAGACTGCGGATGCACCACCACTTCGATGGCCTCGCCCGACATGCCGAACAGGCGCGCCGCTTCAATCACCTCGAGGCCTTTATTGGCCATGGACGCGCTGTCGATGCTGATCTTGGCCCCCATGGACCAATTGGGGTGCTTCAGCGCCTGATCCGGGGTCGCCGCCCGCATGCGCTCCAAGCTCCACTCGCGGAACGGACCGCCGCTGGCGGTGAGGATCAGTCGCTCCACCGCATGGCTCTGATCCCGCTCGAGGCATTGGAAGATGGCGTTATGCTCGCTGTCCACCGGCAAGAGCGATCCGCCGCCGGCGGCCATGGCGTCGAGCAAAAGATCGCCAGCGCAGACCAGTGCTTCTTTATTGGCGAGAGCCAAGTCCGCGCCGCTCTCGGCCGCCCTGAGCACGGAAGGCAAGCCCGCGGCTCCGACCACGGCCGCCATCACCCATTGGGCGTCCCCCGCGACTTCGGCCGCCGCCGCCTCGCCCGCCGCCGCCTCGACGCCCGACCCCGCCAGCGCGGCCTTGAGTTCTGGATAGGCGGCCTCATCGGCCACAACCGCGCGCTCCGCGCCAAGCGCGATGGCTTGCGCCGCTAAGCGCGCCGCATTGCGTTGCGCCGTCAAGCCGGCGATCACGAAGCGCTCCTGGCCGCCCAGCGCCGTGATCACATCGACGGTGTTGACGCCGATGGAGCCCGTCGCCCCGAGGATCGCGAGCCGCCGCCTCCCCCCAGGCGCGCGCTCGGCGCCCGCCGCGGCCCGATTGAGCGCGCGTTTCTCGGCCGCCTTGCGCCGCAAAGGAGCCGGGCCGCGCGCCGCATCGTCGCGCGCGCTGGCTGGGATGGATTGGCTCACCACACATACACCTCTTTGCCGCGCGCATAGGTCAACACCGCGACGATGATCGTCGCCGCCATCAATCCGTCCAGACGGTCCAAAGCGCCGCCATGGCCCGGGATGAGCCCGCTCGCGTCCTTCACGCCGAAGCGTCGTTTAAAAGCGCTCTCGCCAAGATCGCCGGCTTGGGCCACCAACGCCGCCACCACCGAGACCTGAGCGACCTCATGGTACAAGGTTCCGGTGGTGGCGCCGCTGAACAGAGTGCCGCAGAGGGCCGCCAGCGCCGCGCCG
>JBCCTM010000206.1:0-6061 GCA_039198535.1 Pseudomonadota bacterium | reverse complement strand
ATGGCGTGGACCAGGAAGTCCATGCCGCCCCAGGCGTCGGCCAGCGTATCGAAGCAAGCGGCCAGGCTCGCTTCATCTTGCACATCGGCGGGCATCACCAGCGTCGAGCCCACGCTCTCCGCCAGCGGCTTCACCCGTCGACCGAACGCGTCGCCTTGATAGGTGAACGCCAGCTCCGCGCCATGGGCGTGCAGGGTGCGCGCGACGCCCCAGGCGATGGAGTGGTCGTTCGCCACGCCCATCACGAGGCCTTTCTTGCCCGCCATCAGCCCGCTGGACATCCGTTCCCTCTTATCTTTGGCCGCCCGCCTGTCTCCCCAGGGGACGGTTGCCTGATCTTGCGCGCCGCGCCTCGCCCCCCGTCAGACCAGGCGGCGCGGGTTTCGTCGGTCACCCGTGGAACCGCGAGAAGGCCAAGCACGCATTGGTGCCGCCGAACCCAAATGAATTCGACATCACTGTATCGAGCCCAGCATTATCAATGCGCTGCAACGCAATCGGATCGTCCGCGAACTCTGGATCCAGCCTTTCGACATTTGCTGACGCGGCGATGTAGTCGCCTTGCAGCATCAGCAAGCTGTAGATCGCCTCTTGCACGCCTGTCGCGCCCTGGCTGTGGCCGGTCAGCGACTTTGTCGAGCTGATCATTGGCCCGTCCCCCCGCGCGATGTCGTCTCCGAATACGGCGCGGATCGCCTCCATTTCGCGCACGTCGCCGATGGGCGTGGAGGTGCCGTGGGCGTTGATATAGCCAATGCGGCGCTCGCCAAGCTGTCGGCGCACATCGCGCATGCAGCGCTCCGCCCCTTCTCCTGAGGGTTGCACCATGTCGCTGCCATCGGAGGTGGAGCCATACCCCGTGACCTCAGCGTAGATTTTCGCGCCGCGGGCCTGAGCGTGCTCCAACGCCTCCAGCACCACCGTGCCCCCGCCGCCGGCGATGACGAACCCGTCGCGGTCCTGGTCAAAGGCGCGGCTCGCCTGCTCCGGACGGTCGTTGAATTTCGACGACATCGCCCCCATGGCGTCGAACAGCACCGAGAGCGTCCAATCGAGCTCCTCTCCGCCGCCGGCGAACATGACATCCTGCTTGCCCCATTGGATCTGCTCGGCCGCCGCGCCGATGCAATGGGCGGATGTGGAGCATGCGGCGGTGATCGAGTAATTCACGCCGCGGATCTTGAAGGGCGTGGCCAGCGTGGCGGAGTTGGTCGAAGACATGGCCCTCGGCACCATGAACGGGCCCACGCGCTTGGGCCCTTTCTCCCGGGTGATGTCCGCCGCGGCGATCAGGTTTTTCGTGGAGGGGCCGCCCGATCCCATGATCAAGCCGGTCCGCTCGTTGCTCACTTCGGCGTCGCTGAGCCCCGCATCGGCGATGGCTTGTTCCATGGCGATGTAGTTCCAGGCCGCGCCATCGCCCATGAAGCGGCGCACCCGCTTATCCACCAGCTCTTCGATATTGACGCTCGGCGCGCCATGCACATGGCAGCGAAAGCCCAACTCCGCATAGGTCGGCGAGAAGCTAATGCCCGATCGGCCCTCGCGGAGCGCCGCATTCACCTCCTGCGGGTTAGCGCCAATGGAGGAGACGACGCCGATCCCTGTCACCACCACGCGTCTCATGGAGTTCCTCCCTTTACGCCCGCTTTTCCACTTGCGGTCGAGTTCCCCGACCGCGGGCCGTCGCCCTACTCCAGCGCGCCCCGTCGCGGACGAGACGCCCTCAGGTGGAGGCCGCCGCGTCTTCCTTGAAAACGCCGACGCGCAAATCCTTCACCGTGTAGGCGCGCTCGCCATCGGCTTCGACGACGCCGTCTGCGACGCCCAGCACCAATCGGCGCATCATCACGCGTTTGAAATCCACGATAAAGCGCAGTCTTTCGACGCTAGGCGTCACCATGGCGCTGAGCTTAACCTCGCCGACGCCCAGCGCGCGTCCTTTGCCCTCTGCGCCGAGCCAACCCAGATAAAAGCCGACCATTTGCCAAAGCCCGTCGAGGCCAAGGCAGCCGGGCATCACCGGATCGCCAAGGAAGTGGCACTCGAAGAACCAGCGTTTCGGCGTAACGTCGAACTCGGCCACAATCCGACCCTTACCATGCTCGCCGCCCGACTCGCTCACCTCGGTGATCCGATCGAGCATGAGCATGGGCGGAGCGGGCAGTTGCGCATTGCCGGGACCGAATAATTCGCCACGGCCGCAGGCCAGTAAGTCCTCGTAGTCGTAGCTCGATTTTTTCTCGGTCATCGCGATCCCCAGCCGGGCCGGTCCGCCCGCGTGCAGTGCGCTGAGCTAACACCGAGGGGGAGGCGGCGCAATGGCGCGCGGAGGGGCGCGCGGAAGGGGACGTCCGCGCGGCGATAGGCGCACGCGGCCTAAACGGGCTCAGGACGGCGGAAGAGCGGGCGGGGCCGGCCGGCTCAGCGGGCTTACTCTGTCCTCGAACCCGCTCCCCACAGGCTCGCTCGCCGCGCCCAGCCTTCGATGTCCTTCACCTCGACGGAGCACCACGCGCCGCGACAATCGCGCACCCGCACCGGGGTGGCGCTGTCGACCCTCGCCACCGCGCTCGCCGCTTCATGGGGCTCCTCCCGCAGCACTCGGTCGTCGCCGAGCAGGAGGGCGGTGGGCGCGCCGCGCAGCAAAATCTTATGCATCCAGCCGCGCGTCCCGTCATGGAGCTCGAGCCGCCGCCAATGGCCATACTCGCCGATAATGCGAACGGGCAGACCGCGGCGCGTCAGCTCCCAATCGATGGGATAGGACGTGCCGGGGCCGCGGCGCAGCCGGGCGCGTTCCGCTTTCAGGCTCGCAAAACGCGGCAAGGGGAGACCGCTGGAACGGCCGATGCGCGCCTGCGCCGCCGCCCCTCTATCTCCGCTTTTCCGCGTCTCCGTCTCGGTCGCCGGGGCCGCGGCGGCGTGGAGCGAGGGGATGAACGCGGCCGCGCCAATTATGCCGAGGGAAAACAGCGCGATTACGCGCCAGTTGCTGCGAAAAGTGCCGCGAAATGCCGCAAGTTTTACCCAAAATGCGAATGATTTCCGCAAGAAAGTTGCGCAGGCCATGTTTTTACGCCTTCCGCGATAAGTGCGCCGTCTGCTATCTGTCGCGTAAAGTCGGTTTCGAAAGCGTTGCCAGATCGGCGAGCGCTGTGACCCGAAGTGGAGAGCGGGCCCGTGGCGAAAAATCAGGAACAGCGTGTGAAGGTGGTGGTGACGCGCCACCTGCCCGAAGCCGTCGAAAGCCGGATGTCCGAGCTTTTTGACGTGACCCTGAATACGGCGGACACGCCGATGGAGCGCGGCGCGCTGATCGAAGCGTGCCAGGACGCCGATGTTCTGGTGCCCACGGTCACCGATCGCATCGACCAGGGGCTGATCACGCAATTCGGGCCGTCTTTGAAGCTGATCGCCAATTTCGGCGCCGGCTTCGATCATATCGACGTGGCCACCGCTCGGCAGCGGGGCGTGCTGGTGACCAATACGCCCGGCGTGCTGACCGAGGACACCGCAGACGTGACGCTGGCTCTGATCCTGGCGGGCCCCCGCCGGCTGGCCGAGGGTCTCAAGGTGATGGAGGAGGATCGCTGGCAAGGCTGGACGCCGACCGCGTTCCTCGGCTCCCGCGTCACGGGCAAACGCCTTGGCGTGGTCGGCATGGGGCGGATCGGCCAGGCTGTGGCGCGCCGCGCCCGCGCCTTTGGTCTCGACATCCACTATTATGATCGCCAACGCCTCCGCGAGAGCGAGGAGCAGGCGTTGGGCGCTCGCCATTGGGAGAGCCTCGATCAGATGTTGGCGCGCATGGACATCGTGACCGTCCACACGCCGCACACGCCGGCGACGTTCCACCTACTCTCGGCCCGGCGCCTGAAGCTGATGAAGAAGACCGCATACCTCGTGAACACCTCCCGCGGGCAGGTGATCGATGAGAACGCGCTCACACGGATGCTGGCGGCGGGCGATTTGGCCGGGGCAGGGCTAGACGTGTTCGAGCGAGAGCCGGAGCTGAACCCGAAACTGCGGGAGCTGAATAACGTGACGCTCCTGCCCCACATGGCCTCCGCCACGCTGGAGGGCCGGTTGGAGATGGGCGAGAAGGTGATCATCAACATCAAAACCTTCGCTGACGGCCACCGCCCGCCGGACCAGGTGCTCCCCAGCATGACCTGACGCCGCTGAGCGGGGCGTCTCAACGCCCTGCCGCGCATCAGGTTCAGCCCTCGAACTCGACCAGCAGGTCTTTCGCGTCCACCTGCGTTCCCGCATGGGCGACCACGCGCTTTACGACGCCGTCGCGTTCGGCGTGGATGGCCGTCTCCATCTTCATCGCTTCGATTGTGAGCAGCAGGTCGCCCTTGGCGACCCGCTGACCGTCCGCGACGTTCACCGCGGCCACCATGCCCGGCAAGGGCGCGGGGACATGGTTCGGATCGCCCTCCGTCGCCTTCGGATGACGGTTCACACCTTGCGCGGCGGCGCGGTCCGGCACTTTCACGGCGCGGGGCTGGCCGTTGAGCTCAAAGAACACTTTGACTTCGCCTTCATCGTCGACTTCGCCTTGGGCCAACAGCCGCAAGACCATGGTCTTGCCCTGCTCCAGCTCAATGAACAACTCTTGCCCAACTTCCATACCATAGAAGAACACTGACGTCGGCAACACGCGCACCGGTCCATAGTCCCGCCGGCGGCCCATATAGTCGAGATAGACCTTCGGATACATCAGGTACGAGCAGAGGTCTTCATCGTCGACTTTGATACCGGGCATTTGGTCTTGCGCTTCTTTCCGCGCCGCCTCGAGATTGATGGGCGGCAGCACGGCGCCCGGGCGTTCGGTCAGCGGCGCCGCGCCCTTCAGCACTTTCTTCTGCAGCGCCTCTGGGAAGCCGCCGGGCGGTTGGCCGACCTCGCCTTTGAAGAAGGTGACCACCGAGTCGGGGAAGCTCACCTCCTTCTCCGGGTTCAGCACATCCTCCACCGTGAGATCGCTGGCCACCATGGTCAGCGCCATGTCGCCGACAGTCTTGGCGATGGGCGTGACTTTGATGACGTCGCCAAACATCCGGTTCACATCGGCATAGGTCTGCGAGATTTCCGGCCAGCGATGCTCGAGCCCCATGGAGCGCGCTTGGGCGCGGAGGTTGGTCACCTGTCCGCCGGGCATTTCATGCAGATAGACGTCTGAGGACGGGCCGCGCATATCCGCCTCGAAGGCGGCGTATTGCTGGCGAACCGCCTCCCAATAGGACGAGATCTCGCGCAACGCGCTCGGGTCGAGGCCCGTGGCGCGCTCCTGATGCGAGAGCGCGGCGACGATGGAGCCCAGCGGCGGCTGCGAGGTGAGGCCGGCGAAGGCGTCCATGGCGCCGTCCGCCGCGTCGACCCCGGCTTCCGCCGCCGCCAGCACCGACGCCGCGGAGACGCCGCTGGTGTCATGGGTGTGAAAATGGATCGGCAGAGGGATCTCATTTTTCAGCGCTGACACCAGCGCGGTCGCCGCCGCCGGCTTCACCAGCCCGCCCATATCTTTAATGGCGATCACATGGGCGCCGGCTTTATGCAGCTGCTTGGCGAGGTCCACGTAGTAGTTGAGCGAATACTTCGCGCGGTCGGGATCATGGATGTCGCCGGTATAACAGACCGCCGCCTCGAGGATCTTGTCGCTCGCGAGCACCGCATCCATGGAGACGCGCATGTTCTCCACCCAGTTGAGCGGATCGAACACGCGGAACACGTCCACGCCCGTGCTGGCGGCCTGGCGGACGAACAGCTCCACCACATTGTCAGGCAGGTTGGTGTAGCCCACCCCATTGGAGGCGCGCAGCAGCATCTGGGTCAGCAGGTTGGGCATCCGCTGGCGCAGATTGCGGAGGCGCTGCCAGGGGCATTCCTGGAGGAAGCGGTAGGCGACGTCGAAGGTCGCCCCGCCCCAGCATTCGACCGAGAACAGCTCGGGTAGATTGCGGGCGTAAGCGTCCGCCACGTTGAGCATGTCGATGGAGCGCATGCGCGTGGCCAAGAGAGATTGGTGCCCGTCCCGCATCGTCGTGTCGGT
>JBCCTM010000205.1:0-6064 GCA_039198535.1 Pseudomonadota bacterium | reverse complement strand
GTGGCCGCGGCGACGGCGCTGTGGAGCGGCGTGCAGGCGCTGAACGGCGAGGCGCGGCGCAGCTACCAGGCCGCGGTGGATTTGGCGGGCGGGGACGGCGCGACGGCGCTGGTCTCTCCCGGGGGCGGGCGCGTCTCCGCGGCTCTATTCGGCGAGATGCGGCGCGCCGGATGGCGGGTCTCCCCCGTGCTGGAAGGCTCGGTGCTGCTGGCGGGCGACCGTCCGCGCTTTCTCCGGGTGGTGGGTCTTGAGCCGCTGAGCTTGCCCGCGGGCTCCAGCTTGGCCGGGGCGTTGGTGGCGCTCGGCGGCGATGGGGAGCAGGACGACGCCGATGTACTGAGCGACGAACAGGCCGAGGAGCAAGACGGGGCGGCCTTCATCCGCCCGCCGTTCCAAGCCCTTGCGGCTCCTGATTTTCTCGAAGAGTTTGGCCTTGACCCCGGAGATCGGGTGACGCTTGCGGATGGCCGTCGGTCGCCGCCGATCTTTCCGAGCGGGGCCGCGCCGCCCGGGGCGCTGTTGGTGGATATGGGCGCGGCGGAGGCGTTGCTCGACGCGCAGGGCCTGGTTGACCGCTTTCTGCTCGACGGCGCGGCGCCGGCGCCGCCCGGCGGCTCGATCGAGGAGGCGTCGGGCGGTCGGCTGACCGTGCAGCCGGCGCGCGAGAACGATTTCGGGCGGCTGACGGGCAGTTTCCACCTCAACCTCACCGCCTTTGGCTTGCTCTCCTTTGTGGTGGGTCTGTTCATCGCCTACGCGGCCATCGGCTTGGCGTTCGAGCAGCGCCGCGCGACCCTGCGCACCGTTCGGGCGCTGGGCGTCTCCGCGCGGACCGCGGCGGCGGCGCTGCTGGTGGAGATCACGGTCCTGGCGCTGGTGGCGGGCGTCGCGGGCCTGGCGCTCGGCTACGCCATCGCCGGAGCGCTGGCGCCGGACGTGGCGATCACCCTGCGCGGGCTCTACGGCGCGCCGGCTTCCGGCTCGCTCCGGCTCGACCCCATCTGGGCCCTGAGCGGTCTGGCCATGAGCCTCGCGGGCGCTTGGGCGGCGGCGGCGCAGAGCCTGCTCAAATCCTACGGCGCGCCAGTGCTCTCGAGCGTCGGCGCGGAAGCATGGCGCCAGGCGCAGCGGCGCTGGTTGCTTTGGCAAGGTGGGGCCGGCGCGCTGTTTCTGGCGGCGGCGGCGGGGCTGGCGGGCTACGCGCAAGGGGGTGGGCAGGGCGGCTTGCTGCTGGGCTTTGGCCTGCTCGGCTGCCTGTTGCTGGGCGCGGCGCTGGCCCTGCCTGCGGCGCTCTCAGGCGTGCTGGAGGCGGCGCGCGGCGCGGCGCGGGGCCCGCTCTCCCTTTGGTTTTGGTCCGACGCCAGGCGCGAGATCGGCGGGCTCTCTTTGGCGCTGGCCGCCCTTCTGCTGGCGCTGGCCGCCAACATCGGCGTGGGCGCGATGGTCGGCGGCTTCCGCGTCACCTTCAACACCTGGATCGACGCCCGCCTGGCGGCGGAGGTCTACGCCGACGGGCGGGACGCCGCCCATGCCGCGGAGATGCGCGCTTGGGCCGCGGATCAGCCGGGCGTCCGCGCGGTGCTGCCGGATTGGGGCGCGGAGATCCGCCTCGGCGGCTGGCCTGTGGAGCTCCGCGGGTTCGTCGACCACGCCACCTACCGGGACAACTGGCCGCTTCTGAGCGCGGGCGCGGCTCCATGGGACCGCGTGGCCGCGGGCGAGGCCGCTCTCATCAGCGAGCAACTGGCCCGGCGCCAACGCTTGTCGGTGGGCGATGTGATAACGCTCCCCGGCTCCGCCACGGCTGGAGGCGCCTGGCCCGTCGAGATCGCGGCGATCTACGCCGATTACGGCAACCCCAAGGGCCAGGTCTTCGTGCACGGACCCACGCTGGCGGAGCGCTTCGACGCGCTGGACGTCACCGGCTTCGCGCTCCGCGTCGCGCCCGACCGGGTGACGGAGGTGGTGGAAGCGATGCGCGCCCAGTTCAATCTCGGGCCGGATGGGGTGATCGACCAAGGGAACCTCAAGCGCTTCGCCATGGCGATCTTCGAGCGGACCTTCGCCATCACGGGCGCGCTAAACGCGCTGACGCTGGGTGTGGCCGGCGTCGCCTTGTTTGCGAGCCTGGCCGCGTTGAGCGGACGGCGCCTGGCGCAACTTGCGCCGCTCTGGGCCATGGGCCTCCCGCGCAGGCGGCTCGCGGCGCTCGATCTGGCGCAGACGCTGGCGCTGGCGTTGCTGACGGCGCTGTTGGCCGTGCCGGTGGGCATGGCGCTGGCCTGGGCGCTGGTGGCGGTGGTGAATGTGGAGGCGTTCGGCTGGCGTTTGCCGCTGACGGCCTTCCCGGGCGAATGGGCGCGGCTGATCCTGCTGGCGCTGGTGGCGGCCGCCATCGCCTCCGCGCCGGCCTTCTGGCGATTGCGCCGGACGCCGCCGGAGCGCCTGCTGCGGATCATGGCTCAGGATCGATGATGATGAGCCGTGGGAGGCGCACTTCGATGCGACGGACATTGACCATCTGCGCGCTGCTGCTCGGCGCCGTTTCCGCCTCGCCCGAGCCCCTGTCCGCGCAAGACGCGCCGGCGGGGTCGCGCACGGGGTTCGCCGGGCTTGGGGCCGAGGCGTCGGGCTTCGCGCAAGTGCGCCCCGACACGCCGCTGCGCTTCCCCGCCGACCATGGCGAGCACCCCGATTACCGCATCGAGTGGTGGTATCTGACCGCCGTGCTGGAGGATGACGACGGCGCGCCGCTTGGCGTGCAATGGACGCTGTTCCGCCAGGCGCTGTCGCCGCCCGCGCGGCCCTTAGCCCATTCCACGCCCTCCGGAGCCGTCGGCGCGACAGTGGGGCAGCCGGTGAATTGGGCCGAGCGGCAGATCTGGATGGCCCACGCCGCCGTCACCACAGGGGAGACCCATCGCTTCGCCGAGCGCCTCGCTCGGGGCGGGGTGGGCCAAGCGGGCGTGCGCGCCGCGCCGTTTGAGGCGTGGCTTGATGATTGGGCGATGCGCGCGGAGGGGGGAACCGGCTGGGAGCGGCTAGCCCTGCGGGCGGCGGGCGACGATTTCAGCTATGCGCTGACCCTCGTGGCCGACGGCCCGCTCGTGCTGCAAGGGGAGCGCGGCTATAGCGTGAAGTCTCAGCGCGCCGACTGCGCGGCGCAGGCCTCTTACTACTATAGCCAGCCGCATTTCTCCGTGTCCGGAGAGGTCGAGATCGACGGGGAGAGGCGCCGCGTCGCCGGCGCGGCCTGGCTGGACCGGGAATGGAGCTCTCAATTGCTCGACCCGGCGCAGGTGGGCTGGGATTGGTTCTCCCTGTCCTTTGAGACGGGCGAGAAAATGATGGCGTTTCGGCTGCGGCGCTCCGATGGCGCGCCGGATGATCTCGCCGGCACCTGGATCGATGCGGACGGCCGGGCCACGCCCTTCGCGACGGGCGAGGTGACGCTCACGCCGCTGGGCGACCCCGGGCGCGTGGGCGCGCCGACCCGCTGGCGCGTCGAGGCGTCCTCCCGCGGCGTCGATGTGGAGACGCGCGCCCTCAATCCAGCGGCATGGAATGTCGGCTTGATCCCCTATTGGGAAGGGCCGGTATTCGCGACGGGGAGCCATGAAGGCTCCGGCTATCTGGAGATGACCGGCTACACGCCGCCGCGCTGAGCATTCGGCGCGCCGGTTGGACGGCGCAGCGCAAATACGACATATGGGCCACCGTCATCAAACTGTAACAAGATTGTGTTGGGAGCGTCTTGAACGGTCGTTAACGACCCGCTGCGTGAAGGAGGCCCATGCGGTCAGCGACTCGCTTTTCTCCTTCGCGTGGGGGCGCGATCCGTTCGCGCAGAAGAGATGCGAGGCTCTGTTATGAAACAGGTTCTATCCGCCGCGGCGATCGCCGCAATGGTCGGCGCGGCCGGTGTGGCGAGCGCCCGGGACACGGTTCAGATCGCCGGGTCGTCCACCGTGTTGCCTTACGCCAAGATCGTCCAGGACGAGTTCAAAGAGGTGTTCCCGGACTTCAACGTTGTGGTCGAGTCTGGCGGGTCGTCTTTCGGCAAGAAAGAAGTCTGCAAAGGCGTTGGAGAAAAGTTCATCGACATCGGCAACTCCTCCTCCCCGATCAAAGACAGCGAAAAGGCTTTTTGTTCGGAGAACGGCGTCGAGTTGATTGAGATCACCTTCGGCTACGACGGCATCGTGTTCGCCTATGACAATGGCGCCGAGCAGTTCGACTTGACCGCCCTGGACGTCTACAAGGCGTTGGCGGCCAATGTCGGCGGTTCGCCGAACACCGTGAAGACCCTCAAGGACGTGAACCCGGCGCTCCCCGCGTGGGACGTCGCCTTCTACATTCCCGCCGCCAACCACGGCACGCGGGAAGTGTTCGAGAAGAAGGTCATGCATTCCGGCTGCAAGGCGTCGGGCGACTTTGAAGCCTACAAAGCCGGCGGCATGAGCAAGAAAGAGGCTGAAAAGGCCTGTGCGACCTTCCGTACCGGCGATGGCGCCGTGGTCGAAATCGCGGGGGACTACACCGTGACGCTCGCCCGGATCGACGCAAACAAGACCGGCGTCGGCGTGTTTGGCTTGGCGTTCTACGAGAACAACAAAGACAAGCTGTTCGTCGCCGACATGGAAGGCGTCACCCCGACCACCGAGAGCATCGCCGCGGGTGAATATCCGGTGTCGCGCCCGTTGTTCTTCTTCGTGAAGAAGGCGCATTTGGACGTGATCCCGGGGCTGCGCGAGTATGTCGACTTCTTCATCTCTGAAGAGATGGTCGGCCCGGGCTCTCCGACCGTGAATTACGGTCTTGTGCCGGCGCCTGTCGCCGAGCGCGATGCGACCCGCGCCAAGTTCGCCACCGGCGACACGGTCAACTAAGGCCGTCAAGGACCGGTCGGGGCGATAATCGTCGCCCCGACCTCCAACGATCGCGACGGCGAAGGGCGGCGCCGATCCGCAACACTCTGTCGCCGCCTCCGCAATTGGGTGAGTATCGTCGACGAGGCCATTCGCAAACGGCGCGATTTCGGACAATTGTCGGCTCTAGGTTGTCAGTCCGCCCGGCGCGGTGACGAACCACCTGGAAAACGCCCGCGGCTAAGGAGCGACCCGGCGTGACCATCTTCACCCTGCTCACCCTCGTCGCGCTCATTGCGACCGCGTCGTTCCTGATGGGGCGGCAACTCGCTGTGATCCGCGCCGAAGGAGCGTACACCGAGCTCCACTCGCTGCCGAGCTATCACGGCCTGTTCGCGCTGATCTGGTGCGCCGTCCCGGCTCTCTTGGTCTTCGCGCTTTGGTCGACGTTGCAGCCCGTTTATCTGCAGTCGGTCGCCTTCGCGTATTTCCCGCAAGACGTCCTCGACGGGCCCGAGAGCGGCCTTCGAATGTCGACCGTCGAGCTCGTCGCGAACGGGTTCGAGAAGTTAGACGCCAGGTCCCAAGACCAGATCGTTTACGGCCTTTCGGAACTCCGCGCGGAGATGGCGAAGATCAATCAGCCGCTCCCGGGCGTGGTGCCGAGCTATGTTTTGGAAGCGGCGCGGGAAGTCGTCGATCAACGCGCCGGCCTGTCCTTCTGGCGCGTCATCGTCGTGATGGCGGTGGCGGTGGGCGGCGCGGCCATGGGCCTCTCGCAAATCTCCAAGGGCTTGCGCGCGCGCAATCTGGTGGAGGCCTTTGTCCGCCTGTTGTTATTCGCGGGCTCCGCCATCGCCATCCTGACCACGATCGGCATCGTCTGGGCGTTGGTGAGCGAGACGCTCGCTTTCTTCCGATTGGTGCCGCCCAGCGAGTTTTTCTTTGGCCTAACATGGAACCCGGGCTTTGAATTCGGCGGCGAGGCCGGGCAGTCGAGCGGAGAGTTCGGCATCCTGCCGCTGCTTTGGGGGACCGCCTATATCTCCCTGATCGCGTTGCTGATCGCCGTTCCGGTCGGTCTAATGGCGGCCGTCTACATGTCCGAATTCGCGAGCAACCGGGTCCGCTCCATCGGCAAGCCGCTGCTCGAGATCCTCGCGGGGATCCCGACGGTGGTCTACGGCTACTTCGCG
>JBCCTM010000204.1:0-6080 GCA_039198535.1 Pseudomonadota bacterium | reverse complement strand
GCCTGTTCGCCGTCGCGACCATGATCGAGGCGATGTCTCTACCGGTGACGGAGCGCTCGGGCCGCGGCTTGGCGCTCGGCGCTTGGGGCGCGGCGCAAGCGACGGCGGCCGGTCTCGGCGTGCTGCTCGGCGGTGGGCTGCGGGACGTGGTCTCCTCGGCGGCGGTCTCGGGCGCGTTTGGAGACATGCTCACGAGTGTGAGCGTCGGCTACTCGTTTGTTTGGCATGCGGAAATTGCGCTGCTGATCATCACGCTGGTGATGATCGCGCCCTTGGTGGGCCGGCCTGGAGAGGGCGCGGGCGGCGGCGGCGCGGGCGAGGGGCGCGCTGAACGGAGCGGGGACGCGGCGGCGCGTCCTGTCGGACTGACGGACTTCCCGACATGAGGGCGGCGCGGCGGCGGGCCGCGTCGGTTTAGGTCGGAAAAAGGGACTCAAAGGAGACGAACCATGAGCGAGAGCTTTATCGGCGACATCGATGTCGCGCTTGTCAGCCTCTACCTGTTTTGGGCGTTCTTCGCCGGTCTGGTGTACTACCTGCAGTTAGAAAACATGCGGGAAGGCTACCCGCTGGAGGATGAGGACGGGAACCCGTCTCCGAACCAGGGCCTGTTCCCGCTGCCTCGGCCCAAAACCTTCAAACTGCCCCATGGTCGCGGCGATGTGACGGTGCCGGATCTGCAGCCTGAGGGTCGCGAGCTGGCGCTGCAGCGCACCTCCGCGTCGGACGGCTCGCCGTTTGAGCCCACCGGCGATCCCATGGTCGACGGGGTCGGCCCGGCCTCATGGGCCCCGCGCCGCGACGCGCCGGAGCTCGACGGCAAAGGGCACCCGAAGATCATCCCCATGCGGGCCTCGGATCATTTCAGCATTTCAGGCGGGCGCGATCCGCGCGGCCTGCGTGTGGTCTCCCATGACATGCAGGTGGTGGGCACGGTCTCTGATCTCTGGATCGACGAACCCGAGGCGCTGGTCCGGTATCTGGAGGTCACGCTTGAGGACGGCGCGGGCGCGCGCTTGCTGCCAATGCCGTTGGCGCGGGTTCGGTGGGACCGGGTGAAGGTGCATGCGCTCCATGCGCGGCATTTCCCCGGCGTCCCCACGACCGCGTCGCCCAACCAGGTGACCATGCTCGAAGAAGAAAAGATCTGCGCCTATTACGCCGGCGGCAAGCTTTACGCGAACGCCGGCCGCTTCGACCCGCAGATTTAATGCTGTCCACGGGGCCGCGCCGCTTTGGCTCGGCCCCGTCGCGCCGCGTCTCGCCGGATGCTGGCGGGGCCGACTAAAGGAGGCGACGATGCCGCAAGATGACGCCAGATCTCCAGACCTGCGGGTCGACGCCGCCGCAGATGGCCCGATGTCGGAAGCCGCGGTGGGCGGCGCGACGGCGCGGCCTGCGCAAAGACCGCGTGAGATCAACCGCACGGGCGACAATCTGGATGATTACACCGTCGAGCCCGTGCTCGGGCTTCCAGAGACGCCGCCTGAAGGCGAGCGTATCCTGTGGCAAGGCGCGCCGGATTGGCGGGTGTTGGCGCTGGGCGCGTTCGGCGTGCGCTGGGTGGCGATTTACACCGCGGTGATCTGCGTCTGGCGCGCGGCCGCGGTGGGCGCGGAGGCGGGGCTGACCGCCGGCGTGCTCTCGGCGATCCCGCTGGCGGCGTTGGGCGCCGTGGCGATGCTGCTTTTGGCCGGCGTCGCCTATTTCCAAGCGAGCACCACGGTCTACACGCTCACCAATCGCCGTGTGGTCATGCGCATCGGCGCGGCGTTGACTGTGACGCTGAACCTGCCCCATCGCTGGATCGGCTCGGCCGATCTCAAGAAAGGCCCCTGGGGCTCGGGCGATCTCGCCTTTGGTCTCATGGGGTCCACCCGCCTCTCCTATCTCGTCTGCTGGCCCCATGTGCGCCCCTGGCGCTTGCGCAAAACCGAGCCCGCGCTCCGAGCGATTCCCGAGGTGGAGAAAGTAGCCGCCCTGTTCGCTGAAGCGGCGCAGACGCGGATCGAAGAGCAGGCCCTCGAACGGGGCGGTCCAGCCGCCGCCATGGCAGCGGAGTAGCCCCGTGGGTTTAGCTGGCAAAATATTGACTTTGCTGAGCTTTTGCTCGGGATGCGTGCGCTTTGCGCGCATCGCCCCCCTGGGCGTGTCTTCCGAGGTTGCGGGGCCCGTAGGTCCCGCTGACGGCCCGGCGCGCGGCGATGTTTGTTCTCGGTCAAAATTGGTTGCCGGAAGCCTCGACCGCCAGGCCGTCGGCAGCGCACTCTCCGCTCTGGTTGGGCGCAACGCCCGGGCCGGTTCGTCGCTCCTGTTCCGCACCCTCTGCGCGGCCCGGGAGCGGGGGCCGGCGCAGAGAAGCAAGGGAGCGTAGTAATGGGTCTGTTCAACAGACGACGCGAGGAGACGTCCTGCACCGTCGAGGTCAGTCACCGCTTTGAAAGCCTGCACGCGCATGTGCGCTTCAGCAACGGCGCGGTGGTGCACCCGGGCGACGAGGTGTTGGTGCATGGAGCCCCGGTGATGGCGGCCTATGGCGAGGTGGTGGTCGAAGATCGGGTCGCCACGATCACGCGGGCGGGATGGCTCGAGCGGGCGTGGACACGGCTGACCGGCGATCTCGAATTCATGGAGCTCTGCGAGTTCTCGTTCTCCGAGGAGGCGTCGCTATGAGCCCGCAAGATCTACAGCCCCGCGATGGCGACGGCATGCCCGAACGCGGATCAGGTCGAGGCTCTGGGCCGACCCGGTCCCGCAATCCGGCCGACAAGCTCAACGAGACGACAGCGATGGCGACCGAGACCACGCTGCTCAATCCGCGCTTCTACACCACCGATTTCGACGAGATGGACCGGCTCGACGTGAACCCCGTCCGCGAGGAGTGGGACGCGCTGATCGAAGAGCTGCGCTCGGATCCGAATAAGGGCCATTTCCGCAAAACAGCCGAATGGGACAAGATCGATTGGGACGCCATCGAGCCCGAGCTTCGCAAAGAGTTGATTGATTTCTTCGTGAGCTCGCTGACGGCCGAGTTCTCAGGATGCGTCCTCTATAAGGAAATGAAGCGACGCGGCAGCAATAAGGACATCTGTGAATTGTTCGCATTGATGTCACGTGACGAGGCTCGTCACGCGGGCTTCATCAATGACGCGCTCCGGGAAGCGGGAATCGCTGTCAATCTTGGATTTTTAACGAAGGCGAAGAAGTACACCTACTTCAAGCCGAAGTTCATCTACTACGCGACCTATCTCTCGGAGAAAATCGGCTACGCGCGGTATATCACTATTTTCCGCCATTTGGAGAAGCACCCCGATAAGCGCTTCCATCCGATTTTCAAATGGTTCGAAGAGTGGTGCAATGACGAGTTCCGACATGGCGAAGCCTTCGCTTTGCTGATGAAGGCCAACCCGCATCTGACGCGCGGCTGGAACGTCTACTGGATCCGGTTCTTCCTGGTGGCCGTCTTCGCGACCATGTGCGTGCGGGACCATGCGCGGCCCGCGTTCCATGAGGCGCTCGGCGTGGATATCGACGAATACGACCGGAAGGTGCTGCGGACGACCTCGGAGATCTCACGGCAGATCTTCCCCATCGAGATTGATCTGGATCACCCCGCATGGGAGCGGCGCATCCGCGCGCTGCGCAACGCGTTCGGTGACATGGAGGCCGCGTCTAAGCGGGGCGGCGTCTGGGGCTATCTGCGCAAGAATTGGGCGGGGCTCCGAGCCGCGGGCGTGTTCGCCCGGCTCTACCTCATCCCGGTAAAGCCCAACGCCGTACCGGACAGTCCGCGGCTGCAACCAACGTACTGAGAGGATCTTTGTGAGCGACCCCGCCACCATAACCGCGATCGGAGCCTCTGCGCTGGCCGACCCCTGGTTATCCAGCCCTTGGTTCGCCAGTTCCTGGGCGGCGGTGGCGGCGGCGGTCGCGCTTTGGTGGTTCTCTACGGGGGTGATCCTCGTGGCGGTGAAGTCCGCCGATCATGCGGGCGCCGGCGCGCATTTGGGCGCGGCGGTGGTTGGGGCGCCGTTCCTGGCGCTGGGTTGGTTCCTCTTCATGGAGACGCTGCA
The DNA here is from genome assembly GCA_039198535.1 of Pseudomonadota bacterium. Lineage (GTDB taxonomy): Bacteria > Pseudomonadota > Alphaproteobacteria > Rhodobacterales > Rhodobacteraceae > JALEGB01. Next base: position 2,007 of record JBCCTM010000204.1, on the reverse strand, counting down.
CGGCGGGGGCGTCGTCGCCGTCTATGGCGCGTTTGTCGCCGCGTTGCTGATCTGGGGTTGGTTTGAACTCGCCTTCCTCTGTGGCGTGGTGACCGGCCCCAATAGCCGCCCTTGTCCACCCGACGCGCCCCATTGGGAGCGGTTCCTACGGGGATGGGGGGCGATCGCCTATTCGGAGATGGCGCTGGCGGCGACCCTGTTCGCCATCGGCGCGCTCTCGGTGGGGGCGGCGAACCAAGTGGCGGCTTGGACCTTCGGATTGCTGTTCACGGCGCGGATCAGCGCCAAGCTGAACCTCTATCTTGGCGTGCCGGGCGTGAATGAAGAGTTCTTGCCCAATCCCATGCGCCATTTGCCGAGCCATTTTCGCGAGGCGCCCATGAACCCTCTGTTTCCGCTGTCGGTGACGGCGCTGGCGGCGGGGACGGCATGGTGGATCGGATTGGCCGCGGCGCAGCCGGCCGGCGCGCCTTTAGGTGTGGCCTACACGCTGCTCGCCGCGCTCACGGCGCTTGCGCTGCTGGAACATGGCTTCATGGTCGCGCGCGGCGCCGATGCGCGGCTTTGGCGATGGCTGTTGCCGCAAGACACGCCGCTGGAGACGGGCCAGACGGCCCCGGTGGCGGCCGCCCAGCCTGCGGGTGCGGACCATGCCTTTTACGGATCAAAAGATGACCCAGCCCATGGGGCGAGGGTCGCCAGGCCGGCGCGCGCCGACGCGCCTACCGAGATTGGGGAGAAGATCCATGGATTATGAAGCGCTGTTCGCCGCGGAGCTCGATTGCCTTCGGGAGGAAGGCAACTACCGGGTGTTCGCCGATCTCGAACGCCGTCGCGGCGCGTTCCCCACCGCCGTTAGCCGGCGCGACGCCACCGAGCGCGACGTGACGGTGTGGTGCTCGAACGATTATCTCGGCATGGGTCAGCATCCCGCTGTACTGGCGGCGATGCATGAGGCGTTGGACAGTTGCGGGGCCGGCGCGGGCGGCACGCGCAACATCTCCGGCACAAATCACCAGCATGTGCTCTTGGAGCGGGAGCTGGCCGATCTCCATGGCAAGCCGGCGGCGCTGCTGTTCACCTCCGGCTACGTCTCCAATTGGGCGGCGCTCGGCACGTTGGCGGCGCGGATGCCCAATTGCGTGGTGTTCTCCGACGCGCTCAACCACGCCTCCATGATCGAAGGCGTGCGCCACTCCCGCGCCGAGAAGAAGATCTTCCGCCACAATGATCCCGAACATTTGGACGCCTTGCTGCGCGCCACCGCGCCGGATCGGCCCAAGCTGGTGGCCTTTGAGAGCGTCTACTCCATGGATGGCGACGTTGCGCCGATCAGAGAGATCGTCGAGGTGGCCGAGGCCCATGGCGCGATGACCTATCTCGACGAGGTGCATGCGGTGGGCCTCTACGGCCCGCGCGGCGGCGGTGTGGCCGAGCGCGAAGGGCTGATGGACCGGATCACCGTGATCGAGGGCACGCTCGGCAAGGCGTTCGGCGTGCTCGGCGGCTACATCGCCGCGTCGGAAAACCTCTGCGATTTCGTGCGCAGCTTCTCGAGCGGCTTCATCTTCACCACCGCGCTGCCGCCGGCGGTGGCGGCGGGGGCGCGCGCCTCGATCCGGCATCTCAAGCAGAGCCAGATCGAGCGGGCGCGGCATCAGGAGCGGGTGGCGACGCTGCGGGCCCGGCTCGACGCGGCCGGCATCCCGCATCTGTCCAATCCGAGCCATATCGTGCCGGTGATGGTGAAGGATCCGGTGAAGTGCAAATGGATCTCGGACACGCTGCTGGAGCAGAGCGGGATCTACATTCAGCCGATCAATTATCCGACGGTGCCCAAGGGGACGGAGCGCCTGCGCATCACGCCGTCGCCGGTGCACACTGACGCCGATATCGAGCATCTGGTCAGCTCGCTGCACGCCCTCTGGGCGCAATGCGCCTTGGCCCGCGCGGTGGCGTAAACAGGCGCTGATTGTGGGCGGATCGGGCGCGGCGCGCAGCCCGCCG
>JBCCTM010000203.1:0-6125 GCA_039198535.1 Pseudomonadota bacterium | reverse complement strand
TTTGGCCAGCTTGTCGTCCTGATAGAAATTGCCAAGGTAATAGCGGTGCACCCGCGCCGGCATCCGCGTGCTGTCCGAATTCCAGTAGAGCAGATCGAACGGGAACGGATCCTTACCCAGCAGATAGTTGTTCACCACGAAGCCCCAAATCAAATCGGCGCTCCGCAACATGTTGAAGGTGTTGGACATCTTATCCGCGCCCAACACGCCTTCGGCCATCATGGCGTCGAGACTGGCGAGCTGCTGCTCGTCGATAAACAACTGCAGGTCGCCCGCGTCGGAGAACTCCGTCTGCAGGGTAAAATAGGTGGCGCTGGCGATGCGGTCAGAGAGCGGATGCTCGGGCTGCTGCGCCAGATAGGCGAGCGCCGTGGCGCTCAGCGTCCCGCCGACACAGTAAGAAGCGATATGCAGCTTGTCGGCTTCTGTCTCATCCAGCACCCGCGCGGCGGCGTCGAAAAGGCCGTCGGCGATGTAATGGTAGAACTCAAGATGCTGGTGGCTCTCATCGGGGTTCACCCAAGAGATCAAGAACACGGTATGGCCCTTCTCCACGAGCCATTTCACCATCGATTTTTCGTCGTTGAGATCGAGAATGTAGAACTTGTTGATCCAAGGCGGCACGAACAGGATCGGCCGGCTCTCTACATTGGGCGTCTTCGGCTCATACTGGATCAGCTCGATGATCTCATTGCGGTAGATCACCTTGCCCGGCGTCACCGCCATGTTCTCGCCGACCTTGAACTTCTCCAAATCGGTTTGCCGGATCAGCAGGTTGCCTTTGCCCCGGCGCAAATCCTCCAGCATGTGCTGCAGGCCGCGGACCAAATTTTCGCCGCGGCTCTCCAGCGTTGTCCGGAGCACCTCCGGATTGGTGGCGAAATAGTTAGACGGGCTGATCGCCTCCACGAATTGCCGCGTGAAGAACTCCACCTTCTTTCGGTCCTTCGGGCTGAGATCGCCCCCGCTTTTGGCGGCGTCCATCAGGAAGGCGGAGGTGAGCAGATAGGATTGCTTGAGCGCGTCGAAGACCGCGTTCTTGGACCAATCCTCATCCTTGAAGCGCTTGTCTCGGCCGGCCTCGGCCACAGGCTCCGCTTCACCGCCGGACGCTTTCACCGCCGCGCGCCGCCAAACCTCGGCCTGATCGCTCCAGAATTTGAGGGTCTTCTCGGCTAAGCCGGCGGGATCCTCGGCCAGACTGCGCCACCATTCGGCGAACGCGCCAGAGGCGTTGAACGGGTCGAGCTGAAGCGGGCCCGCCTCGCCCACGCCCGCGGGCATCGCCCCCGGCGCGGCCGCGCCCCCCGCCATGGTCTCCCACGCTTCCCGGCCTTTCTCGAACAGGGCCGCCATGTTGCCCATGAGCTTTTGCGCGTCCTCAGGCCCCATGGCCGCGGCGCCCGGATCGCCCGGCAGCCCCAGCGGCGCTGTCGCGGCGAGGGCCTCCATCACCGCCATTGGATTGCACATCATGGGATTGCCCATCATCGGGTTCGCCATCATCGGGTTGTTCATCATGGGATTGGCCGCCGCCAGATCAGCCATCGGATTGAGCGCGGGATTGAAGGCCGGGTTGGCGGCGACCAGAGCCTCGAGCGGCGTCCCGGCGAACGGATTGGCGCTCGCGGCGGCCCCTTCAGCGGCTTTGTCGCCATCGCCTGTTGCGTCGCTGCTCTTGCGTCCCTTGGCTTCGCCGGCCTTAGCCATGCCGCACTCCCGTTTTTGATCGTTTCTAGTCTTTAAGATGGTTTACCACTTCACGGGTCCACCCGCCATCGAAGACTTGCAGGTTGAAACGCATTCAGGGAGAAGGTGGGCATGAGCAAACGCCCCAAATCGCAGTATTCGCGCCCCAGGAGACGCCAAATCGGGGCGGCCCTCGCCTTGATGGGCGCGGCGGCGCTGGTGACGGGCTGCGGCGCGGTGCGCGATGTGGCTGGGCTCAACTATGATTTTTTGCCGGAGAGCGAGGGGGTCGCGGAGGCGCCCTGGCCCCGCCTGGCGGATGCTCCCGCGCCAGAGCCGCCCTTGGAAATGCTCCGGCCCGACCAAGACATCCCCGAGCGCCGGCTCGGCGCGGAGATCTCCGCGGATGTGGCGGCTGAGGCGGAGGAGCTGCGCGCCTTGGCGGCGGATCTGCGAGCGCAGCCGGTGATCGGCGAAGATCTGCAAGCGCAAGCGGAGGCGGTGCGGCGCCGGAACGCGGCGTTGGACGCGCGGGATCGGCGCGTGGCCGCGGGGGCGGGCGCGCCCGCAGGCGCGACGGGGGCCGGAGCGCCGACATCCGGCGCGGTCGGGGCCGATGAAGCCGCCCGGATCCGCGCCGAGATCGAAGCCGAGTTAAGGGCGATCCGCGGCGAGGAATGACATCGCCCGGCCTTCGGGGTCGCCACGCCGCGGTGCGGCGCTCTGAGATACCGCCCCTTTGGAGAAAGACGGAGACATGACCGACGAGCCCTTCTACCGGATTAAACGCCTGCCCCCTTACGTGTTCGCGGAAGTGAACCGCATTAAGGCGCAGGCCCGGGCCGACGGCGTCGACGTCATCGATTTCGGCATGGGCAATCCAGACATGGATACGCCCCGTCACATCGTCGAAAAGCTGGTCGAGACGGTGCAGAAGCCCCGCACCCACCGCTATTCCACCTCACGCGGCATCACCGGCCTGCGACGCGCCCAGGCGGCGTATTACGAGCGGCGTTTTGGGGTGACGCTCGACCCGGAGCGCGAGGTGATCGCCACCCTTGGCTCCAAGGAAGGGCTCGCCAATCTCGCCATGGCCATCACCGCGCCGGGCGATGTGATCTTAAGTCCAAATCCGTCCTATCCGATCCATCCCTACGGCTTCATGATCGCCGGCGGGGCGCTGCGGCATATCCCGGCGCTGCATGAGGGCGGGTTTGACCCCGAAGAGTATCTCCGCGCCCTAGATCGCGCGGTGCGCCACAGCGTGCCGACGCCCATCGCCCTGATTGTGAACTTCCCGTCCAATCCGACGGCGCAGGTCTGCGATCTCGACTTCTACCAAGCGGTGGTTGATTTCGCCCGCGCCCACGACGTGGTGATCTTGTCGGACCTCGCCTATGCGGAGCTTTACTTCGATGGCGTCCCGCCGCCGTCGATCCTGCAAGCCAAGGGCGCGAAAGACATCGCGGTGGAGTTCACCTCACTCTCCAAGACCTACTCCATGCCCGGCTGGCGCATGGGCTTCGCCGTGGGATGCGACCGGCTGATCGAGGCGCTGACCCGGATCAAGAGCTACCTCGATTACGGGGCGTTCACGCCGATCCAAGTGTCGGCGGCGGCGGCGCTCAACGGGCCGCAGGACTGCATCGAGGAGATCCGCGGCGTCTATCGCGCGCGGCGGGACGTGCTGGTGGACAGCATGGGCCGCGCCGGCTGGGAGATCCCGAGCCCGCCGGCGACCATGTTCGCCTGGGCGCCGGTGCCCGAGCCCTTCAAGGCGCTCGGCTCCATGGGCTTTGCGAAAATGCTGCTGCAAGAGGCGGAAGTGGCCGTCTCTCCCGGCGTCGGCTTCGGCGAATACGGCGAAGGCTTCGTCCGCATCGGTCTGGTGGAGAACGAACAACGCATCCGCCAAGCCGCCCGCAATGTGAAGCGGATGCTGGCCAATGCGGATCAAGTGATGGCGCGCGCCGAAGAGAGCATGCGCCCGGCGGCGGAATAAATATTCTTTCAAACAACCCGCGCTGCGATTTAGCGCGTGGCTCCCATGACGGAGCCGCAAGCCGGGGCCAGCGGCCCGGTAACGACGTCGCGCCGCGAGATGCTACAGATGGCAGTCGCGGCGCAGCCCGCGAAGATCGGCGCGTACACCGACCCGACCACGCAGATACGCGCTGCACTGTCTCACTCCAGGCCGCGCCTCTTCATCACTGCCGGCGAAAAAGCTGCGATGAAGCCCCCAGGCGTCGATTGTGTCGGTCCTAAAAAATTGTGTCGGTCTTTAAAAGAGGACCCGCGCACGGCCAGCGGTCGACGCCAACGGAGAATGTCTCGGCGATCTGCCTTCTTCAAACCTCAGCCGCATCCTCCACCCGCAGCTTCGCTTTGCGGCGTCCGCCCCAATCGTCGATCTCCACGCGGCCGGCGAGATGGGTGGGGCGTTTGTCTCTCGATTGCAGAAAGGCGCCCAGGTCGCTCTCGAAGGCGCGGAAGGCGATGGCGTCGAGTTTGCCGCCAGCGCCGTCCACGGCGGTGAAGCGGAGATGGTGCTCTCCGGCCGGCTTCACCCAGGAGAGCTTGGCGCTCGGGATCACGAAACGGGGCGCAGGATTGGCCTGCCCAAAGGGCCCCGCCGCCTCCAACATCTCCACCAACTCAATGCTGGCGCCAGAGGGCGCGAGCGCCCCGTCGATGCGCAGATCCCGCGGGCCCGCCTCGCCGGCGCCCTGCGCCTCCAACAGCGCCTCAAGCCGAGCGAGGGCGGGCTCCAGCGTCTCCCGCGCCACCGTCAGCCCCGCCGCCATCTTATGTCCGCCGCCCTTCAACAGCAGGCCTTCCCGCGCCAGGGCGGCGATGGAGCGGCCGAGATCGACGCCCTCGATGGAGCGCCCCGACCCCTTGCCTTCGCCGGCCTCGTCAAAACCGATCACCACCGCTGGGCGGTTATAGCGCTCCTTCAGCCGGCTCGCGACAATGCCGACCACGCCCGGATGCCAGCCCTCGCCCGCGGCCCAGATCAGCGGCGCGGACGGCCCGCCCGCCCGGCTCTCCACTTGATCGATGGCGGCCTCCAGCACCGCCGCCTCAATGGCGCGGCGCTGCTCATTATGGATCTCCAACACTTCGGCGATCTCCCGCGCCTCCGCGGCGTCATCGGTCGAGAGCAGCCGCGCGCCCAGATCCGCCTGGCCCACGCGCCCTCCCGCGTTCACCCGAGGCCCAAGCACGAAGCCCAGATGAAACGCCGCCGGCGGGCTTTGCACGCGCCCCACATCGGCCAGCGCCGCCAGCCCCGGATTGCAGCGTTGCGCCATCACATGCAGCCCTTGGCGGACCAGCGCGCGGTTCACGCCGATCAGCGGCGCCACATCGGCCACCGTGGCAAGCGCCACCATATCGAGATAGCGCATCAGATCCGGCGCGCTCGCAGGCAACGCGTCGGCGTCGCGCAGCTTCCGCTGCGTGGCCACCAGCAGCAAAAACACCACCGCGGCCGCGCAGAGATGGCCCGCGCCGCTCTCATCATCTTGGCGGTTGGGGTTCACCACCGCGGTACAGGCCGGCACCGTCTCTGCGGCGAGGTGGTGGTCCGCCACAATCACGTCCGCGCCCTTTGCGACGGCGGCGGCGATGGGCTCGAAGGCGAGCGTGCCGCAATCGACGGCGATCAGCAGATCATGGGCCTCGGCCAACGCTTCCATGGCGGGAATGTTGGGCCCGTACCCCTCATCGATCCGGTCGGGAATGTGCAGCGTCGGCGGGGTGAGGCCGAGCGCGCTCAGCCAGCGATGGAGCAGGGCCGAAGAGGCGGCGCCATCCACATCGTAATCGCCAAACACCGCCACACGCTCGCCCTTGCGCACCGCCGTCGCCAGGCGATCCGCCGCCGGCTCCATATCCCGGAGTGAGAACGGGTTGGGCAGCAGCTCCCGCAGCTTGGGCGCGAGATAGGCGGCCGCCTCTTCCACGGGCACGCCGCGCGCGGCCAGCACCCGGCCCACCAGATCCGGCAAGCCGTGGCGCTGGCTGATGGCGAGACCCACGCGCTCCGCTTCTTCAGAGCGCGCCACCCAGCGGCGGCCGAGCACTGATTTTTCCACATTGAGGACGAGACGGGGCATGGGCGCGATATCCAACATACGCCAGGTTTATGCCGAGTGCGGCCCCGTGTCACCACATCTTGTGACCGTACCCAGAAATCGTCGCAATCGCAGCTATGGGCGGAGGAGCAGTCTCGTGCCCACCAGGCCAACGAACAACGGAGCCGCCGCCGGGAGGATCGCCGCCAGCGGATGGATCTCACCGGAGATCGCGCTCCGGACCGCCCAAATCAGCTCAGCCGGCCCTCCGTAACTGTTCAGGATCCAGGTCAGCAGCACCAACCAAAGGAAAAACAACATGACGCCGCGGACGCCGCCACCGCCGCGGGACGCGCG
>JBCCTM010000202.1:0-6131 GCA_039198535.1 Pseudomonadota bacterium | reverse complement strand
GGCGAGCGTCGCTTGGCACGCCGCGTCGTCTCGGCTGGCGCGGATGGATTGGAGCCGCGCCACCTGCGCCTCGCGGACGCCGGCCTTCCTCCTCAGCGAAGGCTTCAATATCCTTCTGGATCGCCTGGAAGCCCTCATCGCCGTCATAGGCGCGGCCATAGACGCCTGACACGCCTCGAACTTCGGCGGAATGGCGACCATAGACGGCTTCCATGGCGTCGGAGATCTCGCCGACGCTGGCGCGGGCCCGGGCGCATTCGACGGCTTGGGCGAGCAGGTTGCCTTCCCCCGTCTCGGCCATGCGCTTCAGCTCGGCGAGCGTCGCTTGGCACGCCGCGTCGTCTCGGCTGGCGCGGATGGATTGGAGCCGCGCCACCTGCGCCTCGCGGACGGCGGCGTTGTCGATGTCGAGCACGTCCACCGGATCGGCTGTATCGGGGCGGAACTTATTGACGCCGACGATCACCTCTTCGCCCCGGTCGACCCGCGCCTGCTTCTCAGCGGCGGCTTCTTCGATGCGGAGCTTGGGCATGCCGGAGGCGACCGCCTGGGTCATGCCGCCGAGGCTCTCAACCTCTTCGATCAGCGCCCATGCCGCTTCAGCGATGTCTGAGGTGAGCTTCTCGACGTAATAAGAGCCCGCCAGCGGGTCGATCACATCGGTGACGCCCGTCTCATTTTGAAGGATGAGCTGCGTGTTCCGCGCGATCCGGCTGGAGAACTCAGTCGGCAGCGCGATCGCCTCGTCGAAGCTGTTGGTGTGCAAGCTCTGCGTGCCCCCCAACGCCGCAGAGAGCGCCTCATAGGCCGTGCGGACGATGTTGTTATAGGGGTCTTGCTCCTGCAGCGAGACGCCGCTGGTTTGGCAGTGGGTGCGCAGCATCAGGCTTTGCGGTTTTTTCGGCTCGAACTCTTCCATGATGCGCGCCCAGAGCAACCGCGCCGCCCTCAACTTCGCGACTTCCATGAAGAAATTCATGCCGATCGCGAAGAAAAAGGACAGACGCCCCGCGAAGGCGTCAACGTCCAGCCCCTTGGAAAGCGCCGAGCGCACATATTCGCGCCCATCCGCCAAGGTGAAGGCCAGCTCCTGCACCAATGTCGCGCCGGCCTCCTGCATGTGGTAGCCGCTGATGGAGATCGAATTAAAGCGCGGCATCTCTTTCGCCGTGTATTCGATAATATCGGCCACGATGCGCATCGAGGGCTCCGGCGGATAGATGTACGTATTGCGCACCATGAACTCTTTCAGAATGTCGTTCTGAATGGTGCCGGAGAGGTCAGAGATCGCGCAGCCCTGCTCCTCGCCCGCCACGATGAAATTCGCCAGCACCGGGATCACGGCGCCGTTCATGGTCATGGACACCGACATCTCTTTCAGCGGGATGCCGTCAAAGAGGATCTTCATGTCCTCGACACTGTCGATGGCGACGCCGGCCTTGCCCACATCGCCGACCACGCGGGGATGGTCGCTGTCGTAGCCGCGGTGGGTGGCGAGGTCGAAGGCGACCGAGAGACCTTTTTGGCCGGCGGCCAGCGCCCTTCGATAAAAGGCGTTTGATTCCTCGGCGGTGGAAAAGCCGGCATATTGGCGAATTGTCCAGGGTCGCCCTGCGTACATTGTCGCCCGCGGGCCACGGGTGAACGGCGCGATCCCCGGCAGGCCGCCCATATGGTCGAGGCCGTCCAGATCCGCCTCGGTATACAGAGGCTTCACGTCGATCCCCTCGGGCGTGCGCTTGGTCAGGCTGTCCAGAGAGCGACCGCGTAACTCTTTCTCCGCCAACGCCTTCCACGTCTCGAACGTCGCATCACGCCCCGGCTTTCCCGCCTCGTCCGCCATCGAATTCAACTCCTGGATGTCGCCCCCACGGGCGCCCCTGCGCACCGCCCTAACGCCTGTCGCGCCTTTACAGCAAGGACAGTACCGCCAGGGTGCTCGCCGCGGCAAGACAGCCGCACCCCCCTCGCCCGCGCTTTTCCAACCGCGTCAGATCTGATCTGAGATGATGGTTAAGGGAAGAGTGTGTGGGGCTGGGGGAGACATGCCGCAGGACATGGACGCGAAGCCGCTGATCCTGGAAGCGGATATGGCGATCACGGATCCGAAGTCGGCGACGAAAACGCCGGCCCAAGCGCCGGCCGCAGCGCAAACGACGCCAAAATCGGACGGCGACGCGGCCAAAGACAGCGCTCCGAAAGGGGCTGAACAGGCTCCCGCGGAAGTGGAGCTGAAGACGTCCGGGGCTGAAAGTCCGGAGATCGAAACGTCTGAGAATAAGACGCCCGAAACCAAGGCGGCCGAAACCAAAGCGCCCGATCGCAAAGCGGCGGCGATGAAAGCGATCCTTCTCGGGACCCCGCTGCGACGGCCGCCCAGAACCGGCGCGCCGCGCTTCAGCGCCACCGCTCCGTCTCCGAAATCCGAGCCGAGAGCCGCCGCGACGCCCCCTGCCCCGGCGCGAACCTCAGACGCCGCCTCGCCCTCGACGGACCTCGTTCCGGTCCTCCCGGGCCGCGGCGTCAGCCTGGAGCCCCTGCAGCCAGGGGCCCCCGCCAAGCCGGTCGCCGCGGCGCAGCTGGCCCCGATCTTGGAAGGCGCGGCGGGCGGCGCGCCCGTTACACTCGAGACTTTGAGCGAGGAGACGCTGACCCTGCGGATCACCGCCTCGATCTGGGCGCGGCCCGAGATCGTCTCGGAGCGGCGGGCCGGCGTCGAGCCCGACGGCCCGGTTGTGGAGAACGCCGCCGCCGCCGTCGCCGCCCTCTCGCCGCTTGCGGATGCGGAATTGGCGCGGGGCCGGGGCCTGCAGGCGCTGCATGCGCGGCTCTCCGTCGACCCCTGGGAGGCGCTGACTGGATTGCAGGGCGACGAAGCCGGCCAACCGCTGACCGAACGGCGCTCCGTCATCGTAGAATGCTCGGACTGCGACTCAGCCGGCGGCTTCGCCTGCGCCGAATGCTCTGGCACAGGTCGACGGATCTGCGCGGCCTGCGACGGCTCCGGACAGGTGGACCAGGAATGCCCAACATGCCGAGGCGCGCAAAAGCCCGTCGCCAGGGAGGGCCTCGCCCTCGATCCCCGACGCGCGCTGTATCTCCTGCTTGGCCAGTCGCCGAGCGGAGTGAGCGCCGGCGGCGGGCGCGCGGCGATTCGGCGAGACGACGTGGACGCGCGTCGGCGGGGCTGCGCGGACTGCGGCGGCGTCGGCGCGAAACGAACGGAATGCGCGAGCTGCGCCGGTGTTGGCGAGCGGCGCTGCCAGTCCTGCCGGGGAAGCGGCCGCGTCCTCTGCAGTTCTTGCGCAGGCGAGGGCTCTTTCACAGATCTCTACTCTGGCCAGGCTCGGCTTGAACGCAGCCTGCATCTCGCCTTCAGCCGCACCGACAAAGCCGCGGAGCCGGTGTCGAGCGAAGCGGCCGACGCCGTGCGGGCGTCTTGGGACGAATTGGTGGCCGCCCGCGCCTTCACGCCGCGGCTTGTCAGCTTTCAATCGAGCGGTTTCGCCGCGCAGGCGGTGTTCGAAGCGCCGCTCTCTCTCAGTCGCCTCCGCGCCGTCGTTGGTCGGCGCCCCGGCCGCAGCCTCAGCGGCGCGCGCCGGCGGGACAGGCGGGTGACGGTCGAAGTCTGGGCAACAGGCGATCCGCCGACCCTTCTCGATCCCCCGAAGGCGCTCGACCTCCTGCATCGTCGCGCCATCGACGATGCGCGCGTCTCCAGCCGGGAAGGCCGCCGACAGGTGGCCGACGCGCTCAGCCGTCTGGCGGGGGGTCGGGCGGCGCTCCGAGCGGCGGCGCGGCGGGAGCGGGATTTGCCGGACGGCGCCTTTGGCGCATTGGCGACTGACGCGGAGAACGCTCGATTGATGGATTTGGCCCGCGCCGCCCATGGGGCCGTCGGCTGGCGTCAGGAGCGTCAGGTTTGGACGGGAGCCGCCCTGATCGCCGCGCCGCTTGGGGCCGCGGCGGCGCTGGCTCTGGCTGGATCGAACGCGGCAGCGCCGTCCGCTGAAGCGCCAGCTTTCGAAGATCCACTGTTGCAATTCTTCAATGAGGCGGCGGTGGCGGCGCAGGGGGCGCTGGCCGCGTTCTGGGAGGGGTTCGCGCCCATCGCGCCGTTTCTGCTGCTGTGGCTTCTCAGCGGCATGGCCGCCGCCTGGGCCTATCGACGCGCCACGCGGCGGGCGCTGGGCTTCACCCGCGCGCGCTCGGCCTGGCGCTTTTTCCTCGGCGGGGCCACGCCCCTGGCGGCGACGCTGATCGCCGCCGTCCTGTACGCCGGCGGCTTCTTCGCCGCGTCGGTCGCCCATGACGTGGCGACGGGCGACGAAGCGATTTTTGCGGCCATCGCCCCCGTCCCCGCGACCTCGACCTCGACCTCGACCTCGACCTCGACCGGTGAGATCGTCTCGGAGCCGGCCGCCGCGACGCCGGAGCCAGGGCCGCCTGCGATCGCGCTCCGCCCGCGCAATGACCAATGGCTCGCCGATGGCGGCGTCGCCGCGGTGATGGCCGAAGGCGGACGCGTCGTGCTGTGGGCGTCTTGCTCGGGACAACGCAGCAGGTTCCACCTCACGGGGCTCGACCAAGGCGCGGGCGCGCGGACGCCCACGACGCTGCGCTGGGGCACTAATCGGACCGGCCTAAAGGTGCGGGGCGCGGGCATGGCGAGGGCGCCGGACGGCGTCGAGGCTCCCTCCTGGCGCGCCTCCGCCGCGGCCATCCGCGCGCTCCGCCGTGATCGCCGGGTGGTGGTGCGCTGGAGCGACCGCGGCCGCTCAGGCGGCCATGTGTTCACGCTGGAGGGCGCGGCGGCGGCTTTGCCCAATTGCTGATCGGACAATCCGGGGGCGACGGGGGCCCCGCCCATGTCGCTGCCCATAGTGTCGCCGCCCAGAATGTCGCTGCCCATTGAGGACGTCCTGCCGGCGGTACTGGCCGCCTTGGAGACAGGGCGCTGCGCGGTGCTGGAGGCGCCGCCCGGCGCCGGCAAAACCACCCGGACGCCGCTGGCGTTGCTGAACGCGCCTTGGCGCGTCGCGAGCGACGGACGCATTCTCATGCTGGAGCCCCGGCGCGTGGCGGCGCGGGCGGCGGCGGCGCGTCTGGCGGAGAGCCTGGGCGAGAAGGTCGGCGAGACGGTCGGCTACCGCATCCGCCATGAGCGCCGCGTCAGCGCCGCCACCCGCATCGAGGTGATCACCGAGGGCGTGCTCACGCGGAGGCTGCAATCCGATCCTTCCCTCGACGGCGTGGCGGCGGTGCTGTTCGACGAGTTCCATGAGCGCTCGATCCACGCCGATCTCGGCCTGGCGCTGTGCCTGGAGGCGCAGGGCGCGCTGCGGGAGGATCTGCGGCTGCTGGCCATGTCGGCGACGCTGGATGGGGCGGCGGTGGCGGAGCTGATGGGCGACGCGCCGCGGATCCGGTCCGAAGGCCGCGCCCATCCGGTGGAGACCCGCTATCTTGACGCCCCGGTCGGCCCGGCGCGCGGTCAGAGAGGGCGCGGAGAAAGCGGCGTCCTCGAGCGCGCCACGGCGGATTTGATCGAGCGCGCTCTCGCAGAAACCAAGGGCGACGTGCTGGCCTTCCTGCCCGGCGCCGCGGAGATCGAGCGCACGGCGGGACTGCTGCGGACGCGCCAGGACGTCGCCAGCGACCGGGACATCGCCACCGACAACGCCGACGCCATCGCCATCGCGCCCCTCTACGCGGCGCTCCCCTTCGCCGCGCAGCAACTGGCGCTCAAGCCTGACCCCGAGGGACGCCGAAAGGTGGTGCTGTCTTCCGCCTTGGCCGAGACCTCGCTGACCATCGAGGGCGTATGCGTGGTGGTGGACGCCGGGCGCAGCCGCCGGGCGCGTTTTGATCCGGGCGTCGGCATGAGCCGACTGGTGACGACCCGGGTGTCCAAAGCGGCGGCGGAGCAAAGGCGCGGGCGGGCGGGGCGCACCGCGCCGGGCGTCTGTTATCGGCTCTGGACCCGCGCCGAAGAAGGCGGCTTTCCCGAACGCGATCCGCCTGAGATTTTGGAAGCCGACCTCGCCAGCTTCGCGCTCGACCTCGCCGCCTGGGGTGCGGGGCCGGAGGCGCTGGCCCTGCTGGATCCGCCGCCCCCCGCCGCCTTGGCT
>JBCCTM010000201.1:0-6138 GCA_039198535.1 Pseudomonadota bacterium | reverse complement strand
CCTTGATGAAGCGCGCTGGCTTTCCGCCGAGCTTCGCGGCCGGGGTGGTGGCGAGCGCCACCACCGGCGGGCAGCTTACGCCGCCGATCATGGGGGCGGGGGCCGGCGTGGTGGCGAGCTACACCAACATTCCCTACGAGACGATCATTGCGGTGTCCGTTCTGCCGGCGCTGCTCTATTTCTCCTCCGTCGCGTTCTTCGTGCGCATCGAGGCGCGCCGCTTGGGCCTCGGCGTCGTCGCGGATGCGGAGGCGACGCCCCTCTCCCAAGCGATCCGCGAGAGCGGCGCGAGCTTTCTGATACCCATTACGCTCATGATCGGGCTGCTGGTGGCGGGCTTCTCGCCGCCCTATGCGGCGGTGGCGGGCGTGTTGGCGATCATCGTCTCAAGCCGCCTGACCCGCACGCCCATGGGGCTCCGCGCCATCTGGGAGGCGCTGGTGATGGGCGGGCGCAATATGGCGCTGATGGCGGTGTTGCTCTGCGCCGTGGGGCTGATCGTCAACGCCATTGTGAAGGCCGGCGTCGGCAACACCTTCTCCTTGATGATCGAGGTTTGGGCCCAGGGCGATTTGTTGATCGCCATCCTGCTGGTGGCCATCGCCTCCCTGGTGCTCGGCATGGGGCTGCCGGTGACGGCCGCTTACATCGTGCTCGCCACGCTCAGCGCGCCGGCGCTGGCGGGCATGATCGGCGACGCCGCGGTGGCGGCGCGATTGGCGGCTGGCGACTTGGTGGCGGATCCCGCCGCGCTGGCGGTGCTGATGCTGGGCGCGCCCGAGGCGGCCCTGGCGCTGGCCGCGCCTGGCGCCGCGCCACCCTCCGCAGCGGAGGCCGAAACCCTTGTGGCCGGTCTGCCCTTTGAGCTCCGCTCGGCGCTGCGGGAGCAAGCGCTCCCCGTGGCGACGCTCACGGCGGCGCTGCTTTCCGCGCATATGATCGTGTTCTGGCTCAGCCAAGACAGCAACGTCACCCCGCCCGTGTGCTTGGCGGCGTTCACCGCCGCCACCATCGCCGGCAGCCCGCCCATGCGCACGGGCCTCATGAGCTGGAAGATCGCCAAGGGCCTCTACGTGGCGCCGATCTTGTTCGCTTACACGCCGCTTTTGTCCGGAGATTGGGCGGCGGCGCTGCAGGTGACGCTGTTCGCGCTGGTGGGGCTCTACGCCTTGGCCGCCGCGCTGCAAGGCTGGTTTGAGCATCCCGCGCCTTTGCCCCTGCGCGTGGGGGCCGCGGCGGCGGGCGTGGCGTGCCTCTGGCCGGAGGCGTTGGCGCTCAACCTGCTCGGGGCCGCCGCCACCCTCGCGCTGGCGTTCGGGGCCGCTCGACTGGCCCGCGCCGGCGGCGGTTCCGATGTGGCGCGGCCCGGCGCGTGAATTGGCGCGTGAATTGGCGCGTGAATTGGCGCGGCGCCGCGTCGGCTGGACGGGCCCCGCGTGATCCGCGTATCGCGGGGAACCGATGAGCCCTGACGCCAGCCCCACTCCGCCAGACGCCCGCGCGCTAGATCGCGCCGCGCCGGATCGCGCCCAAGCATTTGAGGAAGGCGTCGAGGAGGGCGCGGCCCTATTCGACCGGGGGCCGGACGGCGCGCCCGCCCTTTTCAGCGCGCCGCACCGGGTCATCGAAGCGCATGAGACCGGAGAGGTCGACGCCGCGCTCGACGCGCTCGACGCCGCGCGTCGCGACGGCGCCTGGCTGGCGGGCTACGCCGCCTATGAGGTGGGCTACGCATTAGAGCCCGCGCTGCGTTCGCGCATGCCGCCGTCGCGTCGGGGGCCATTGCTGCGGTTCGGCGTTTATGCGGCGCCGGAGACGACGCGCGCCGCCGAACTGCTCGCGGAGGCCGACGCCGCGGGGGTCGAGCTATGGGAAGCCGAGGCCGGCTTCGCCGAGTTGCGCCGCCAGTGGCCCCGCGCCGCCTATGACGCCGCCTTCGCGGAGGCGCGGGACCAGATCCAGGCGGGCGACTACTATCAGATCAATCTGACCCAACCGCTGCGTCTGCGCCGGGAGAGCGGGGCCTTGGCGCTCTATGGCGCGCTTCGCCGGGCGCAGGCGGTGGACCATGGCGCTCTTTTGCGCCTCGGGCCGGGGACGGGGCGCGGGACGGGGCGAGGGAAAGGGCGGGGGGCGGAGCCGGACCCGGTGCTGCTGTCCCGCTCGCCGGAGCTGTTCTTCGAGACGGGCGCCGACGGCCTGTTGGAGACGCGGCCCATGAAGGGCACCGCGCCCCGCGTCGGCGACGCCTCTGAGGACGCCGCGGTGGCGGCGGCGCTGCAAGGGGATGAGAAGAACCGGGCCGAGAACCTGATGATCGTGGATCTTCTGCGCAATGATCTGAGCCGCATCTGCGAGATCGGCTCGGTGGAGACGCCGACCTTATTCGAGATCGAGCGCTACGCGACAGTGCACCAAATGGTGAGCCACATCCGGGGACGCTTGCTGGAGGGCGTCGGCCTGGCGGCGGTCTTCCGGGCGCTGTTCCCCTGCGGTTCGATCACCGGCGCGCCGAAGATCGCCGCCATGGAGGCCATCGCCCGACTGGAGCTCGAACCGCGCGAAGCCTATTGCGGCGCGATCGGCTGGGCGGCCCCAGACGGAAGGGCGCGGTTCAATGTGGCGATCCGCACCCTGTCGCTCTACGGGGCGGAGGCGGTGCTGAATGTGGGCGGCGGCGTGGTGGCGGACAGCACGGCCGACGGCGAGTATGAAGAAGCCCTATGGAAAGCGCGCTTCGCGACCAAGCTCCTGAGGGGCTGAACGTCATCGAGACGCTGCGTTGGGACGCGGCGCAAGCGCCGTCCGCCGCGGAGGAGCGGCTGAGGCGGCATTTGCGCCGTTGTGCGGCCACTTGCGCGCGGCTCGCCATCCCCTTCGATCTTAGAGCGGCCCGGGATGCGATCGACGCCTGCGGCGCGCCGCCATTGGCTCGGGTGCGCCTCACCGTGGATCTCGCCGGCCGCTGCGCCGCGGTGGCCACGCCGCATGTCGACCTCGCGCCCGGCGCGGCCTGGCGCGTGGCGCTCGCGCCAGAGCGCCTCGAGGCGCGCGATCCTTGGCTGCAAGTGAAGACCAGCCGCCGCGCGCTTTATGACGCCGCGCGCGCCCATCTGCCCGACGGCGTCGATGAGATGCTGTTCGCCAATGGTGAGGGCGCCCTCTGCGAAGGGGCCATCACCAATCTGTTTGTCGAGGACGGGCGCGGCTTGGCGACGCCGCCCTTGATCTGCGGGCTGCTGCCCGGCGTGCTGAGAGAGGAATTGCTGGAGAGCGGGGGGTGCCGCGAAGCGATGCTCCGCCCCGTCGACCTGGCGCGGGCCAGGGCGGTGTTTGTCGGCAACGCGCTCCGCGGTTTAATTCCGGCCCAACTGGTCGATTGAGGGCCGACGCGCGCCAGGCTGGCGCATTTTTACGGGCCTTTCGCCGCTCTTGTCCGCCCTCCGGCCCTGGCGCGCGTCGCTGGGTTGGGTAAAGTCGCGCGGACATAAGGGGGCTGACCAATGTTGACGCTGCATTACGCGCCACGATCGCGCGCCGGGCGCATCGCTTGGCTGTTGGAGGAGTTGAAGCTCCCCTACACGCTCAATCGCATGGATTTCAGCCCCGCCGATCTGAAATCCGACGCCCATCGCGCCCGCCACCCGCTGGGCCGCGTGCCCGTACTCGAAGACGGCCCTGTGACGCTCTATGAGAGCGGGGCTATCGTCGAATACATCCTCGCGCGCCATGGCGATGGCGGGTTGAAGCCCGCGCCCGAGGAAGCGACCTTTCCGGATTATCTGCAGTGGTTCCATTACTGCGAAGGCATGGTGATGCCGCCCATCAACACCATCGTCGTCCACACTATTCTGCTGCCGCCCGAGCGGCGGGACGCCACGGCGCTTGGTCAGGCGCAGCGGCTGCTCGGCCGGGCGCTGGCGCCGGTGAACGCGGCGCTTGAGGACCGCGACTACCTCATCGGCCCGTTCTCCGCCGCCGACATCATGCTCGGCCACGCCTGCTATCGCAGCCATCAGATGGGCGCGGTCACCGACGAAATGGCCGCCCTCAAAGCCTATGTGGGGCGCATCGGCGCCCGCCCCGCCTTTCAAAGATCCGAAGCGCTGTAGAGCGCATCCATTGTCCCAATCCGGAGCTTGATCCCGTGTCGACCACCATCGCTTCCCCCCTCACCCTGCCTTGCGGTTTGGAGCTGCCGAACCGCATCGTTAAAGCCGCCATGACCGAGCGGATCGCCGACGCCGCCAATGGCGTCACCGAGCGTCATGTGCGGCTCTACAAGGCCTGGGGCGAAGGGGGCTCCGGCCTGCATCTCACCGGCAATGTGCAGGTGGACCGGCGCAATCTGGAGGCGCCGGGCAATGTGGTGGTGGACGCAAAGCCCTCCAATGAGCAGGCCGCCATGCTGGCGCGCTGGGCGGAGGCCACCAAGGCCGACGGCGCCAAGGTGATCATGCAGATCAGCCATGCGGGCCGGCAGACGCCCAAACTGGTCAATCCCGAACCCGACGCGCCGAGCGCCGTGATGCTCGGCCTGCCCGGCGGGCGCTTCGGAACGCCGAAGCCCATGTCCGAGGATACGATCCGCTCCGTGATCGAGCGCTTCGGAATCGTCACGCGGGCGGCCAAGGAGGCGGGCTTTGACGGCGTGCAACTCCACGGCGCCCATGGATATCTGATCAGCCAGTTCCTCTCCCCCATCGCCAATCGGCGGGACGACCAATGGGGCGGCTCCATTGAAAACCGCGCGCGCTTCCTTCTGGAGGCGGTGCGCGCCTCCAAAGCGGAGGCGGGGCCAGGCTTCGCAATCGGGTTGAAGCTCAATTCCTCGGACTTCCAGAAAGGCGGCTTCTCTGAACAAGACAGCACCGCCGTGGTGGCCATGCTGAACGAGATCGGCCTCGACTTTCTAGAGGTGTCAGGCGGCACCTATGAGCAGCCGAAGATGGTGGGCGCGGGCGGCGTGCTGAAGGAGTATCCGGACACGCAGCGCGCCTCCACCAAGGCGCGGGAGGCGTATTTCCTCGATTACGCCCAGGAGGTCCGCGGCGCCGCGCAGATGCCGTTGCTGGTGACGGGCGGCTTCCGCAGCACGGCCGGCATGAACGAGGCTTTGGGGGCAGGCGAGGCGGATCTGATCGGGCTTGGCCGCCCGCTCTGCGCGGACCCGGACGCGCCGGCGAAGCTCCTGTCCGGCGAATGGACGGAGTTGCCGCGTTGGGAGGAGGTGCTGCGCCTTGGCCCCGGGTTCTTCTCGAAGACGTCGCCGATCGCCATGGTGCGGATGGTGAACATCTTCGGCGGTCAGGCGTGGTTTTACACCCAGATCCAGCGCATCGCCGACGGCAAGCCCACGGACAAGAAGCTTGGCCTGCTCAAGGCGTTCATGGCCATGGAGGGGTATGACGCGAAGATGGCCAAGGCCTATCACAAAGCGCTGGAGGCGGCCTGAGGCGGCCCCGGGCGGGGTACGCCGCTTGGGGCCATTGAGGCCCCCGCGCGCCGTTCGCGATGGGATGCGGCGCGCGGCGCGTTACTTCGAGTGGAGCGCCAGGAGCTCAGCTCTCGAAACCGAGCCCGCATTCTCCACGCCCCCCCTCGAGGGCTGACCCGTCGGCGTCGCCTTGAAGCTCGAATTGTCCGGAAGCCGCCACCCCGCCCGGGGGCTCCATCGCGCTTTTGGGAGGCGGCCGCACTGAGCCGACGGGCTTAGTCGGCCAGCGTCGTCGAGCGCGCCACGGAAGACGAACGCCCCTTGGGGCTCCCGCGCGCCGCGCTCACCAAACTGCGCGGTGTCGGCGTCGCCTGCGTCGTGCAGCTGCAGGTGGAGAGGGAAACCGTCTTTCATCCGCTCAGCATACCTCTGCGCGGGGGTGCGTCACCCCTCGATCCGCTCCAGGACGGCAACCTGACGCATGGCAGCGCGGATCCGGTGCAGAAGGTTCAGCCGGTTGCGGCGGATCATCTGGTTCTCTGCGTTCACCACGACATCGGTGAAAAACGCATCAATGGGCGCGCGCAGCTTGGCCATCTCGGCCATGGCGGTGGCGAAGTCTTCGGCCTTGAGCGCCGCCTCGATGGCAGGCTCGGCGCTGTCGAGCGCTGTGAAAAGGCTCGCCTCGGCGCCCGCTTCGG
>JBCCTM010000200.1:0-6142 GCA_039198535.1 Pseudomonadota bacterium | reverse complement strand
GCGTAAACTGCGGGCGGCGCACATAGAAAGGCCGCGCCCAGCGGCGCGACCTCGTGTCGTTTTCGGCGTGGAGCCGGCTTAGCTCAGCTGGGCCGGCGTGCGGCGGGTGAACACTGTCTTGGCGACCATGAACTCCAGCAAGCCTTCCTGGGCCCCTTCGACGCCGATGCCGGATTGCTTCACCCCGCCGAACGCCGCGGTGGGCGCGAGATGCTGGGATTCGTTGATCCACACCGTGCCGGCCCGCAGCTGCGCCGCGATTTGCTCGGCCTTGTCGATGTCCTTGGTCCACACCGACGCGCCGAGGCCATACTCACTGTCATTGGCGCGGCCGATCACATCGTCGAGGTCGCGGAACTTCATCAGCGGCAGCACCGGTCCGAACTGCTCTTCCTTGACGATCCGCGCGTCCTCGGGCGGGTTGTCGAGGATGGTGACCGGGATGAAGTAGCCGTCATTGTCCGGCGTCTCGCCCTCGAACACCTTGGTGTAGCCGTTCTTCTCCGCATCGGCGATCAGATCCTGCACACGCTCATATTGCTTGCGGTTCTGGATCGGGCCGATTTGCGTGCCCTGCTCCGAGCCGTCGCCGACCTTCACGGTTTTGGCGTAGTCGGCGATGGCGGCCTTCAGCGGCTCGTAGACATCTTCGTGGATGTACATCCGCTTGGTGGCGATGCAGATCTGACCGGTGTTGCGGAAGGCGGCCCAGAACAAATTTTCCGCCACGCTGTTCACATCGACATCGGGCATCACGATCGCCGCGTCATTGCCGCCAAGCTCCAGCGTAACGCGCTTGAGATCTTTGGCGGCGCCTTCCATCACTTTGCGGCCCGTTTCAGTGGAGCCGGTGAAGCTGATTTTGTCGAAGCCCTTATGCGAGGTCATCCAAGGGCCGAGCCGATCGCCGCCCGAGACGAAATTGATCACGCCCGCGGGGAAGACCTCCCGCGCCAGCTCGCCGATCTTCAGCGTGGTGAGCGGCGTCGTGGGCGCAGGCTTTAGCACCATCGTGTTTCCAGCCAGCAGCGCGGGGCCGATCTTAAACGCCGACAGGATCACCGGGAAGTTCCAGGGCACCAGGCCCGCCACCACGCCGACAGGCTCATACCGCGTCACCGCGCGGCGCTCATCGCTGTCCTCGCTGACATGCTCGGGCGGGCTGAACTTCGCCGTCTCCGTGAGCCAGAAGGCGGCCCCCATCACATCCGCCGCGGCGTCGGCCTGGGGCTTGCCCTGCTCCTGGGTCAGGAGCATGGCCAGTTCCTGCGCGTTCTCCATGATCTTGCCGGCGAGCGCGTTGAGCAGGTCCCGCCGCGTGTCAATCGGGGTGGCGGCCCAGGCCGGCGCGGCGGCTTGGGCGGCTTGAACCGCTTGCTCCAGCTCCGCCTGCGTGCAGTCCGGCGCCTTCGCGAACGCGGCCCCTGTGGCCGGATTGACGACGTCAATGCTCTCCGCGCCGGGCACTTGCCGCCCGTTGATCATCATTGTGTAGCTCATGGCCGGTCTCCCAAGGTCTTCCCGATGTTCTCTCTGGCCGCGTTCTTGACAATGCCGCGGCGTTTAATTGGTCGCCGCGGCGCTCCGCCGCAGCCAACACTCCTTCCGATCTGGCGCAGTCCGAAGCCCGTGACAAGCGTCTGCGTGCGCCGCGCCCCTTAACAATTGCGCCAGCGCGGGGCGCGCTTCTCGACAAAGGCGGCGACGCCCTCTCGGCTGTCTTCGGTTCCCATCAGCGCCCGCACCTCGTCAACGCTCTCGCCGATCGACGCCGGCAGGCCTTCCGCCTGCTCGAGGCGATTAAGGAGCCGTTTGGACGCCCTGACCGAGCCTGGGGAGGCCGCCAGCACTTCTTCCGCCAGGGCCAACGCCTCCGTCAGCGCGTCCCTTCCGTCGGCGACCCGATTGATCACGCCCAGACGCTCCGCTTCCTCCGCAGACAGGGCGCGGCCGGTGAGGATCAGCTCCATCGCCTTTTTCCGGCCGATCTGCCGGCTGAGACGCTGCACGCCGCCGGCCGCGGCCAACAGCCCGACTTTCACCTCTGGCAAGGCGAACCGCGCATGGGGCGCCGCGACGATTAGGTCGCAGGCCAGCGCGATCTCCATGCCGCCGCCCATGGCGACGCCGTTCACCGCTGCGATGATCGGTTTTTCACGCTCATAGCGATCGCACAGGCCGCCGAAGCCCGACGGCGGGATGCTAATGTCGCCGCCGGCCGCGGTCGCCTTCAGGTCATTGCCAGCGCAAAACGCTTTGTCGCCCGCGCCGGTGACCACGCCGACCCACAAGCCGTCATCCTGGTCGAAATCGTCCCAGGCGCGGGCCATCTCCGCATGCACGGGCCCATACAGCGCGTTGTAGGCCTCAGGGCGATTGATGGTGACGACGAGGATACGATCCCGCCGGTCGACACGGTTGTGTTGGTAGGGGTCGGTCATCACGGCGCGCGGGGGGTCAGAATGCGCCGCTCAGGACGGCCTGAACGCCCTGGGCGAGAAACCAGTCGACAATGAAGAAGAACACGGCCGCGAGAGCGGAAAGGATGAACACCATTACCGTCGTGAGCGCAGTCTCGCGCCGCGTCGGCCAGACCACCTTCGACGTCTCGCTGCGCACCTCGGCGATGAATTTTCCCGGATTAAACCGCGCCATGCGCCTCTCCACCGTCGTTAAGTCGCCCGGCTCGCGGGCTTCTCAGTCGTCGCGCTGGATGGCAGGGGCAGCAGGACTCGAACCCGCGACCCTCGGTTTTGGAGACCGATGCTCTACCAACTGAGCTATACCCCTATCCCAGCGCATGCCGACCTGAGAGAGAGCGAGATAACAATCGAGCCCTGCGGACACAAGCGTCGGCGGACGAAGCGACGCCTAGCCGATGGACGGCGCCCCTCGCCCGACGCTCCGCCGAGGAAAGGAGCAAGGAAAGGAGCAAGGAAAGGAGCAAGGAAAGGAGCCTCTGCTCCCGATGCCTAAAATATGGGCGGGCGGCGCGCGGTTATGATGCTTTTTTGCTCCCGACAAGGCATGGTGTCAAGCTGACACGGATCGCTTCGGCTGGTGCGAACCATAGTAAAAACAGTGGATAATAAGGTAAATCTGCGCATTCCGTTATCATGGCGCGATATTTGCTCGATTAACCTTTTGACGCGACGAAGCGTGCAAGCGACGCAGGGCGCGCCGGCTCCATCAACGGGGAGTGAGCGGGCGCAGACCTGAGGTTTTCGGCGACCCGCCTTGACCGGCGCGGGCGCCGCGCAGGAGCGCGACGAAGTGGATTTCACCGTGAGCGAAGATCCATTGCTCGGGCGAACGGGCAGGTCGATCCGTGACCGTTTTCTCGAGCCTGTCCTGCGATCCGAGGACAACCTGCCTAGAAAGACCCTCTTCTGCGGCGACAGCGCCCGGCGGGGCTCCGCTGAAAAAGCGTTGGACAGGCGCGCCGCCAAGCGGATGGGTCGTCATTTGCATCTGGACCAATGATGAATTTGCGCTCTCTCATGTCGCCATCATGACGGAAGAAGCCGTGCCGCAGCGCCGAAGTCCCATCGTCGTCCGACACTCGGCCCCACTTCAGTTTGGCGGCCCGGATGGAGCTCCGCCCGACGTATGGCGCGTCGCCGCGCCCACGGGCGAAATCATGGCGAAGATGCAGAGCGACGGCCGTGGGGCTGTCGCGCTCAAGGCAAACCAAGAGAGGCGATGACATGGAAAGTTCATTCCGCCGTCGGGGGTTCACCGAGGAGCAAACCGCGATCTTGATGGGCGCGCTCTCAAAGTTGGAGGCGCAGATCGGCGGCGGCGCGGGCGGCGGCGCGGCGGAAGCCCCGCCCATGGTGTACGGCACGCCGGTCGAGGATCTCTGCAAAGAGGAAGTCGCTAAATATCAGCTGCATCCCCTCGACATTTGGGAGCGGTTGGAGAAGTGGACCGCCCAGAACGAAATGGCGGTCGGCCTCGACCAATTCCTTCTGCGCCATTTGGGTTTCTTCAACGTGGAGCCGACCAGCCCGGGCTACATGGTGCGGCTACGGCTGCCCGCCTGCCGCTTGCGCGGAGATCAGATGCTGGCCTTGGCGAACATCGCGGAGACCTATGCGGGCGGCTACGCCCATGTGACCACGCGCGGCAACCTGCAGATGCGGGAGATCCAGCCGAAGGACGTCTTGAACGTGATCGACGCGCTCACTGAGGCGGGACTCTCTTGCCAAGGATCGGGCGCCGACAGCGCCCGGAATATGACCGCGTCGCCGACCGCGGGCTTCGACCCGCTGGAGCTGATCGATCTCGCGCCCTATACGCGCCGGCTCTCCAACCTCGTGCTCCACACGCGCGAGTACCGCGCGCTGCCGCGCAAATTTAACATCTCCTTTGACAATGGCGGTGTGATCTCCGCAGTGAGCGACAGCAACGACATCGCTTTCCAAGCCGTGGAAATTGGCGAGCACGCCGGTGGCGTCGAGCCCGGGATCTATTGCCGGATTGGCCTCGGCGGCATCAGCGGGCATCGCGATCTCACCCGGGAGACCGGCATGATCTGCACGCCGGAGCAGACCGTGCTCGCCGGGGCCGCGATGCTGTCCGTCTTCATCGAGCATGGTGACCGCACCAACCGCAAAAAAGCGCGGCTCAAGTACCTCCTGGATAAAGAAGGCGTCGATTGGTTCGTTGAGAAGACGCAGGAAAAGCTGCTCGAAATGGATGCGGGCTTTCAACTGACCCCGGCTGACCAAAGCTGGGATCGGCCGCGGCCGCCGGTGGACCGTCAAGGTCATATCGGGGTCCACCCCCAACGCCAGGAGGGGCTGAATTACGTGGGATTGGCGCTGGAGATGGGCCGCCTCTCCCCGGAGCAAATGCGCGTGGTCGGTCGCCTCGCCCAGGAGGAGGGCCGCAACGATCTGCGCCTCACGGTCTGGCAGAACATCCTTATCCCCCATGTGCCGACCGACCGCGTCGACGCGATGGTGGCCGATCTCGATGCGGTGGACATCACGACGTCGGCCACCGCCTTCGCCGCCGGCGCCGTCGCGTGCACGGGCAAGGCGGGCTGCAAGCTGGCTCTGGCCTACACGAAAGAGAACGGGACGGCCCTGGTGCGGCACTTAGAGGAGCGCTTCACCCTCGATCGGCCGATCAATATCCACCTGACCGGTTGCCCCAATTCTTGCGCCCAGCACTATATCGGCGATATCGGTCTGCTCGGGGCGACGCTGCCTGACGGAACAGAGGGCTATCATCTTGTCGTCGGTGGCGGCAGCGACCATGACAAGGGCGTCGCGCGCGCCGTATGTGGGCCGATAGCGCATAAGGAGTTGAATGCGACCGTGGAGATCCTGGTGGCGAACTACCTCTCGCAACGGGGCGAGGGGCAGAGCTTCCTGGAATTCATTCGGCGGGTTCCCGATGAGGAGCTGCCAAAACTGGTGGAGCCGCAGACCATTGCGGCGTAGCGGGGCGGCGCGGCCCTGGCTGGACAGCGGAGCAGAGCGGTTCCGCAGCATCCGACATGACGGATCTGAGGGTTGGGCCTGGGCGCAGCGTTGCGTCGCGGTTCAGTCAGCATGCTGAGGAGGAGCCACACAGCCATGACTGAGCACAGCACTGCGCTATTGAAGGAAATCGCCGAGAACGCCGCGACCCCCGCGGCCGCCGACGCGCCCGAGTTTATCCCGGCCGATGCGCCGTTCACGGATGAACAGCGGGTGTGGCTCGACGGGCTGTTCACGGGCCTCTACGCCCTCGCCAAATCCTCAGGCGGCGCG
This sequence comes from Pseudomonadota bacterium, assembly GCA_039198535.1. Taxonomy (GTDB): domain Bacteria; phylum Pseudomonadota; class Alphaproteobacteria; order Rhodobacterales; family Rhodobacteraceae; genus JALEGB01. The sequence continues at coordinate 377 of JBCCTM010000200.1, read as the reverse complement.
GCGGCCGACACTGGTCCGCAAACGGCGCTGAAGATCCTCTATGGTTCGCAATCCGGCACGAGCGAAGCGTTGTCGAAGCAGTTGAAAAAGCACGCGGCCACGCAAGGGTTTGACGCCAGCATCGCCGATCTCGACAGCACCTCGCCGGCGGAGCTGGCGGCCATGAACCATGTGCTGATCGTCGCGGCCACCTTCGGCGAGGGCGAGCCGACCGACAACGCGCAGAATTTCTACGCCGCGCTCATGGCGGATGACGCGCCGACGCTGCCCGAAACGCTGAATTTCAGCGTGCTGGGCATGGGCGACAGCAGCTATCCGCATTTCAACACGGCGGGCCGCGATATCGACGCGCGCTTGGCGGAGCTTGGGGCGACCCG
>JBCCTM010000199.1:0-6227 GCA_039198535.1 Pseudomonadota bacterium | reverse complement strand
CTCCCGAGCTCGAGGAGGGTCCCGATACGGTCGCGTTAACAATAGGCTGCTCGACTTGAATATGTGTCGCGCTCCTTTGGAGCGCGGCCCGTTTGGAGGAAAGAAGAAGATGAGCGACTTCGCCGTTGAAGACCTCGCCCGACGTCTAATCCGGTCTGGCGCCAAGCCGCGGAGAAACACCGTGGACTGGGCGTATTTTGAAAATACGCTGAGTTTAGAATTACCCGAGGACTACAAATCCCTCATGGATAAAGTGAGGGGATTTGAACTCCTTGGCTTTTTTTATATTTTGCAGCCCGAAATAGGGGATTTTATATACAGGACCTCTGCAATAGGTAATGCATGGACGTTGATTGCCGCCCAACAGCATTTTTTCCCTAGTTATGACGCCATGAGAGATGTTGTTTGTCACGACTCTCGACCATTCCCCCCAGAGGACGGTTCATTCCTCCTCTGGGCGTATAATGACACGGACGGGCTCGCCTGGGAAATTCAATCAGGAAGAATCTCTGATGGCATCTTGCTCGTCAGTTTGGAAAGGCCAGTGTTCAAGTTGCCGGTCAGTTCGGCGACGGAAACCATAAGCGCGCTGCTTGATCGGAAATTAATTCTTCCTGAGTTCGAGCCGCCTTATATCGAGCCAAATGTGGCCGATGCAAAGATTGGGGAAAGCGCCAATGAGATTGCGCCGCGTCCGGCGGGCGGTTCCCTCCCTCCGCGCAAAGAAATCGATGATTTGGCGGATCGACTTCTCCAGCTCGGCGCGCGACCGCGCGAGACGCCGGTCAATTGGCGTTACTTTGAGATCAGGTTGGGGCTCGCTTTGCCGGAAGACTATAAAGCGCTGATGGATCGCTTGTGCGGGTTCACTCTGTTCGGCGTCTATTATGTCTTGGAGCCCCGCATTGGCGACTTCTATGAAATGGTCGCCATGGACCCCCCTGACGAGGCGACTCTGCTCGGGGCTCAGGCGTGGTTCCAAAGGCCTTACGCCGGCCGTCGAGAGCGCAGGCCGGACCGATACCCGCATCCCCTTCCGCCGGAAGACGGTTCCTTTCTGCTGTGGGGCTTTAATGGCGATGAGAATTACAAATACTCCGGATTGGCCTGGGAGTTACAGGGCGGCGCTCCGACGGATGAAATATTGGGCGTGAGCCTGAAGAAAGAGACAGTGCGTTTTCCGGTCAAATCCATGACGGGGGTCTTAACAGCGATGCTCGATGGTGAGATCGACATCCCGTTTATCAAGCCAGAGATGTCGCGGCCCGTCGAGCACATCGATTTCAGCCCAGCCGAGCCAAATTCTTAAATACAGACGCGGTGTGATCCACCCAGAGCTCAGTACAATTCGCCGCTGATTTGTCCGACGTCCCGCGCGTCGACGCGGCGATTGATCGGGAGGAGGCGGCGCTCGCCGCGGAGGAGGATTGGCTCCGCGATCGCACGGCGTTGGACGCGCTCCATGTCAGGCGCGCGGCGCACACTCAGCGCCTGGAGGCGGTGGAGAACCGCGACATCGACGCCGCCACCGCGGAGATCGACGCGCGGCTGGCGCCCCTGGAGGCGGCGCTGGCGGCGTTGGAGCGGCGGGTCGTATACCGCGTCGAGCGAGGCCGGCGCTGGACCCGGCCGGCCTATGCCGGCGACCCGACGCGCACAGCGCGGTGGCGGGCGCTGAAGAACCAAGCGGCGGCGCTGGGGGCGACGCGCGACCTGCTCCTGGCGCGGCGGGGCGCCGCCTATGACACGCGCCGGCTCGAGGATCGGCGCGCCGCGCAATTGGCCGAGGATCAGCTGCGGCTGACCGGGCGGATCGCGGGGCGCACGCCCGAGGAGCGGGAGGTCGCCGGCGGCTGCAGATCTACGCCCGGACCCGGCAAGCGCTGGAGGAAGTCCGGGCCGAAGACCGGGCCCTGCGGGCGCGCTTCGGCGTCCGGCTCAACACCCGCGGCCCCGGGAGCCAGCGGAATTATCAAGCCTATCTGCTGGCCCGCCGCCCCCTGGCGGTGCGCGAAGACGCCGCGATCACCGCGCTCACCCGCGCCAACGCCGCGCTGATCGAACTGGATGGCCCCGTCGCCGCCTATCTCGGTTTTGAGCGCAAAAAGCTCTATCATGGATACGACAGCGGATGTGATCCGCGGGGGCTGGGACGCGTTCGTGGACGAGGTGAGCTTCGGGCTCGGCTCCCGGATCACCGCGCTGCGGCGGATGGCGCATCAGGATGTGAGCTATGAGGCGGCGCTGCGGGCGGCCGAGGCGGAGGCGGCCTCCTTCGCGCGGCTGAACCCCGGCGCGGACGGGCAAATCCGCACGCCCAGCTGGCTGGCCCGGGACATCGCCCTGTTCGTCCTCACCCGCCGCGCCCTCGGCCCCACCCGCGGGCTGTGGGCCGCCCGCGGGAAAGACGCCGCGGCGGGGATCCCCGCGACGCTGCTCGGCGCCAACCAGCATGGGGCCCATCCGGGCATGGACCTGGCGCTGGGGGTCGCCATCGACCTGGTCACGCCGGGCCCGACCCCCGCCGCCGCTCGGGCTACGCCCGGCCTCGATCCGAGGGTCCATGTGGTGGATCCGGAGATGCTCGCGCGGCTCGTCGCGGAGCGGGAGCGCCGGCGTCGGCTCGGGCGGCAAAGCGGCGCGCCCGACCCCCACGCCACCGCTTCCCCCACGGCCCCGCCCCGCGGTCGGCCAATGCGCCCGGAAGCGGAAGTGGAGGGCGGCCTCCGCGCAATGGGGGCCAAGATCGACCCCAGCGGCGCGCTCAACCCCGACGGCACACCGAAGCTGACATGGAAAACGGGGCCGGACGTTCTGGCTGAGATCAAAGACCAAACCATTCGGGAAATGGACGATGTGGCGTTCTTAAAGAGCCTTGGGTGGACCCCAGAAATGAAACCCATGGCGATTGTCGAGTGGATTGAACAGATCACCCGAACGGCAAACGGCACCATTCACCCGCAGGCGGGCGACAGGCTGCGGAAGATCATGGCGGGCGGCTCGAGGACGACTCGGAGGATAAAGAGGAGAATCGGCACACGCGTCCGTAATGACCGGCTCGCCGGCGAAGATGGCGGTATTACATGATCACGGAACTGCCGAAACTCGCTGAGCTGGGCGTCCGCATCCACGCGGTGCGCGACTTTGATCACCGCACGCTGACGGGCCAAACGATTTTCAAAGACCGCCTTAACCCGGACAATGGTGTCCGTTATGTCCACTCTGGTCGAAATGGACCCGCCATCGTGAAGGACGGGACGGAGAGGCCCGACGCACGAACGCCGAAGGATGTCTCCGACGACGCGCATATGGAATTGTCCATGGCGATCCAGAGCGCTACCAATGCGGATGAGCTGCGGCGTTCAATCCACGCGTGGGCCGACGATTGGTGGGATGGTGGCGTGAGCGGCCTGCCCGACGGGTTGAGGTGACCCTAAAGCGGCGCGGTGAAGCAACCGCGCCGCACTTTGCCGGAGGTGAGCATGCCTGGCGATCAAATAAGTACGCGACTGGGCCGCGCAATTGAGCGGCTCAGGAGAGCGACCGATGGCCATCCTGTGCAATATTATTTGGAAAAGGCGCCGCTAGCCGCGAAAGAGCCTTGTTGCGGTGTAAACAATGAGCATCATGCGCTGACAAGAGACTTTGGAGAGATCGTTCTTATGGACGATTTGAAGTCATTTTATGGAGCATGCCCAATTGATCTAGCGACAGAAACGACAATTTATTCGTATGAGAGTTTTTGTGAAATCAGGCAAGAAATTCGAAAGAATAATAAAATTGAAGGAATGCGCGTTATCGATGGCGAAATCGGGCCTCAGGACACGGCTTGGGCTTCGTGGAGCTTCGCCATGTACGAAGTTGCGAGCTTTAGTTTAAAACCATACATGTGGCCCCATCGTTTCGATGCCATCATGTATATCCGCAACCGCCCCGAAGAAACGCTGCTCTATTACAACCAACATGAATGGATCGCGCCGGCCTTCTCCAGCATCGCCTCCATGTTGGAATGCTTCGCCCGCAGCTATGAGGAGGGCATCGTCATGGGCCCGGGCGAGTATGACACCGGCGCGCTGGTTCCCTATGGCGAGAAACTGCTGGCCTTCTACCAACTCTGCCAAAAATGCGAGCCGCAGCACTCGGCCTGGGATTCGCTAGTCCCTGATTTCGAAGAAATGCTGCGAATTATGCAGGATCGGGAGCGACAGAAAGGTCGAGCTTAACTTCCTCTCTACGTGCCCCATAGAAAAATCCTAAGATCCACGCTTGGGCCTAAGCCTGACTGGACCGGGCCATCGCCGCGGAGCGGCGGGTCGTTGCGGAGGAGGCGACGCGGGAGCGCTATGCGATCGCTTCGGCGCTGGGGGCCCCGGCGCAGTATGGCGATCTGATCGGCCCCGCGATCGAACCGTTCTTCGCGATCCAGCGGAAGACCGAGGGACAGCGCGGGGAGATGCGCCAGGCGCTGTGGCTGGCCGCGTCGGCCGCGGAGGCCATGGCCCGGGCGGAGCGGGCGTCGAACCCCACCGAACGGCTGAGCTTGCTAGCGGAGGCGAGCGAGCGGCATGCCGAAGCCAGCCGGCGCCGCCTGCGCGCGGAGCAGACCGACTGGGCACGGTTCTACGGCGATTATGTCGAGCCCGCCTTGCTGGGCGCGGATTTGGCCACCGCGGTCGCGTGGGGGCCCACCACCGCCCTGGCGCGCCAGGTGGGATGCGCAAGCGCGGCGCGGCACACCAGGCTCCAGGAGGGTTTCGACACGGCGGCGTTAACAATCGGCCGCTCAAATTGAATACTACGGTGTCGCGCTCTCTTGGAGCGCGGCCCTTTTGGAGGGAAGAAGATGAGCGACTTCGCCGTTGAAGACCTCGCCCGACGTCTGATCCGGTCTGGCGCCAAGCCGCGGAGAAACACCGTGGACTGGGCGTATTTTGAAAATACGCTGCGTTTTGAATTGCCCGAGGACTACAAATCTCTCATGGATAAAGTTATGGGATTTGAACTGATTGGGTTTTTTTATGTTTTGCAGCCCCAGGTGGGGGATTTTTTACAAAGAGCCCCTGCGCATGCTCATGAATGGACCCTGATCGGCGCCCAACAGCATTTTTTCCCTAGTTATGACGCCATGAGAGATGTTGTTTGTCACGCCTCGCGACCATTCCCCCCAGCGGATCGTTCTTTTCTTCTTTGGGCCTACAATGGAACGACAGGGCTCGCCTGGGAGATCCAATCAGGAAAAATCTCCGATGGAATCTTGCTCGTTGATTTGGAAAGGCCAGTGTTCAAGTTGCCGGTTCGTTCTGCGACTGAAACCATAAGCGCGCTGCTTGATCGGAAATTAATTCTTCCTGGGTTCGAGCCGCCTTATGTCGAGCCAAATGTGGTCGACTCAAAGGTTGGTGAAAGCGCCAATGAGCTTGCGCCGCGTCCGGCGGGCGGTTCCCCGACCATGCAACCGCGGCGCAAAGAAATCAATGATCTGGCGGACCGACTTCTCCAGCTTGGCGCGCACCCCCGCGAGACGCCCGTCGATTGGCGTTACTTTGAGATCAGGTTCGGGCTCGCTTTACCCGAAGACTATAAAGCGCTGATGGATCGCGTGTGCGGTTTCACCCTGTTCGGCGTCTATTTTGTCTTGGAGCCCCGCATCGGCGACTTCTATGAAATGGTCGCCACGGACCACCCCGACGAGGCGACGCTGCTCGGGGCTCAGGCGGAGTTCCATGGGACTTACGCCGACCGTCGGGAACGCCGGCCGGACAGATTCCCCCATCCCCTGCCCCCGGAAGACGGCTCCTTTCTGCTCTGGGGGTTTCATGATGGGCATAACAAAAACTGTGGATTGGCTTGGGAAATAAAGGCCGGTGCGCCGACGGATAGCATATTGGGCGTGAGCTTGAAAAAAGAGACGGTGCGTTTCCCAGTCAAATCCATGACGGGCGTCTTAACAGCGATGCTCGACGGCGAGATCGATATCCCGTTCATCACGCCCGACCTGTCGCGGCCCGTCGAGCACATCGATTTCAGCCCAGCCGAGCCAAATTCTTAAATACAGACGCGGTGTGATCCACCCAGAGCTCGGTACACGTCGCCGCTGATTTGGCCGACGTCCCGTGCGTCGACGCGGCGATTGATCGGGAGGAGGCGGCGCTCGCCGCGGAGCGCTGCGGGAGAAGCGCGAGGCCCAGCCGCCGCGGCGCCGGGCGGCGGAGAAGGTCGAGGACGAT
>JBCCTM010000198.1:0-6244 GCA_039198535.1 Pseudomonadota bacterium | reverse complement strand
CGCGTCGTCGCGGGCTTGGGCGAGGTCGTAATAGACCTTGCCAGAGCACAGGACGACCCGCCGGATTTCCGCATCCGGCTTCAGCGTCGCGCCGACGCCCTGCTGCGCGTCATCCCACAGCACGCGGTGGAAGCTCGACCCCGGCCCGAAATCCGCCAAGCTCGAGACGCAGCGCTTGTGGCGCAGCAAGCTCTTCGGCGTGAAGAGGATTAGGGGCTTGCGGTAGCTACGATAGAGCTGGCGGCGCAGGATGTGGTAGTAGTTAGCCGGCGTCGTGCAGTTGGCGACGATCCAATTCTCCTCCGCCGAAAGCTGCAGAAACCGCTCGATCCGCGCCGAGGAGTGCTCCGGGCCTTGGCCCTCGAAGCCATGGGGCAGCAGCATCACCAGGCCGGACATGCGCAACCATTTGCGCTCGCCCGAGCTGATGAACTGGTCGATCATGATCTGCGCGCCGTTCACGAAGTCGCCGAATTGCGCTTCCCAGAGCACCAGCTTGTTCGGCTCGGCGAGGGAGTAGCCATACTCGAAGCCGAGCACGGCGAACTCGGACAGCATCGAGTCGATCACCTCGAAATCGGCCTTCGCGTCAGCGATGTGCTGCAGGGGCAGATATCGCTCTTCGCTCTCCTGATCGATGAAGGCGGAGTGCCGTTGCGAGAAGGTGCCGCGCACGCTGTCCTGGCCCGAGAGCCGTACGCCATAGCCATCCTGCATGAGCGAGCCGAAGGCCAGCGCCTCGCCCGTGGCCCAGTCGAACCCCTCGCCGCTCTCAAACATCTTGCCCTTTTGGTCGATGATCCGGCCCACAGTGCGGTGTAGCGTCATCCCCTCGGGCACGCGGGTGAGCGCTTGTCCAATGCTGCGCAGGCGCTCCTCCGAGACGCCGGTGTCGCCCCGCTGATAAACCTCGCCCGCGCTCTTGAAGCCGGACCAACGTCCGTCGAGCCAATCGGCTTGGTTCGGCCGCCATTCGCGTCCGGCCTCGAACTCCTCGCTCATCTTGGCCTGAAACGCCGCCTTCATCTCTTCGACGGCGGAGGCTTCGATCAAATCGTCATTGGCGAGTTTTTCCGAATAGATCTGGAGCGTCGTGGTCTTGGTCTTGATGGCTTTGTACATCCGCGGCTGGGTGAACATGGGCTCATCGCCCTCATTGTGCCCGAAGCGGCGGTAGCAGAAGATGTCGAGCACCACGTCTTTCTGGAACAGCTGCCGGAACTCCGTGGCGACTTTAGCCGCGTGCACCACCGCTTCCGGATCGTCGCCATTCACATGGAAAATCGGCGCCTCCACCATCAGCGCCACATCGGACGGGTAGGGCGAGGAACGGGAGAAACGCGGCGCCGTGGTGAAGCCGATCTGATTGTTGACGATGATGTGGATCGAGCCGCCGGAGCGATGGCCGACCAGGCCCGAGAGGCCCAAGCTCTCCGTGACCACGCCTTGGCCGGCGAAGGCGGCGTCGCCATGCAGCAGCACGGGGATCACCTGTTTTCGGTCCAAATCGTTCATCTGCGCTTGCTTGGCGCGGACCTTCCCCAGCACCACCGGGTTCACCGCCTCCAGATGCGAGGGGTTGGCGGTGAGCGACAGATGAACCTTGTTGTCGTCGAACATCCGATCGGACGACGCGCCAAGATGGTATTTCACATCCCCGGAGCCCTCGACCTCCTCGGGCTTCGACGAGCCGCCTTGGAATTCGTGGAAGATCGCCCGATAGGGCTTCTGCATCACGTTGGCGAGGACATTCAGACGGCCGCGATGGGGCATGCCGAAGACGATCTCGCGGGCGCCCAGCGCGCCGCCCCGCTTGATGATTTGCTCCATCGCCGGGATCAACGCCTCACCGCCATCGATGCCGAAGCGCTTCGTGCCGGTGTATTTGACATGGAGAAACTTCTCGAAGCCCTCCGCCTCGACCAGCTTATTGAGGATCGCCATCCGCCCTTCGCGGGTGAATTTGATCTCCTTGTCGTAGCCCTCGATCCGCTCCTTGAGCCAGGCCACCTGCTCGGGGTCGGAGATATGCATGAACTGCAGCGCGAAGGTCCCGCAATAGGTCCGCTTCAGCAGCGCCACGATCTCTCGCATCGAGGCCGTCTGCAGGCCCAGCACGTTGTCGAGGAAAATCGGCCGATCCATGTCCTGCGGCCCGAAGCCATAGGTCTCGGGCTCAAGCTCCGGCGCGGTCTCAAGATTGTTGAAGCCCAGCGGGTCGAGATTGGCGGCGAGATGTCCACGGATCCGGTAGGCGCGGATAATCATCAGCGCGCGCAAGCTGTCGATGACGGCGGCCCGGGTCTCCGCCTCGCTCATGGTGGCGCCTCGGTTCGCCGCGGCGGCTTTCGCCTTCGACGCCAGCGCGCCCACGCCGGGCGCTTCGCCAAAGTCGCCGCCGAGCGCGGAGAGCAGATCATCGTGTTCGGCGCCCCGAGCGCGACCGCCCGCACCCCCCTCGCTCTCCGCCCAAGGCGCGCCGGCCGCCTCCGCGACCACCTCGGTCGGCGCGTCATCCAACTCAGCGAAGAAGGCGCGCCACTCCGGATCGACCGCCTCGGGGTCGCGCGCATATTGCGCGTAGAGCTGTTCGACGAACACCGCGTTGGCGCCCTGCAAAAAGGACGACGCTTCAAAGATATCGTTGGGGGTCGTAGCTGACATCGCTCTCCAGCGCCTCGCGGCGCTCCTTAAAGTCTTCACGCGCGCAGTGCTGAAGCGGCGCTCGCGCAGCCATGCGCGCCCGCGATCGACGCGGCGCGCGGCTCTCACCTGAGGGAGAATCCATAACCCAAGAGGCGATAGTTTCGTTAAGGACCTGACGTCGATTTGACGCCGATCATCCGCGGCTTGACGACGCATGCCCGCCTGAAAGGCGAACGCGTCTGGGCGAGAATTCTGCGCAGAAACAGAAAAAAGGGCGGCGCTTGCACGCCGCCCTTGGCTGATCTCTCAGCCTCCGACCGTCCCGTCGTTAAGAGAAGGTCTCCATCACCTGGATGATCGCCGGCCCAAGGATCACCACAAACAAGACCGGCACGAAGAACACCATCATCGGCACAGTGAGCATGGCCGGCAGGGAGGCCGCCTTGGTCTCGGCGCGGGCCATGCGGTCGAAGCGGCTCTCCGCGGAGATCACCCGCAACGCTTCACCCACGGGCGTGCCGTATTTATCCGCCTGGATCAGCGCCGACGTGATGGACTTCACCTCCTGCATGCCGGTGCGATTAGCGAAATTTTCCAGAGCCTTACGCCGATCACCGAGATAGGAGAGCTCCGCCGTGGTGATCTGTAGCTCTTCGGACAATTCGATGGCGTCGCCGCCCACCTCATTGGCCACTTTATTGAAGCCCTGCTCCACGCTCATGCCCGACTCGACGCAGATCGTCAGCAGATCCAGCGCGTCCGGATAAGCGCGGCGGATCGCCTTCTGCCGCGTCTCCGCCATGCCGTCGATGCGCATGCCCGGATAGATGTAACCGATGGCGATGCCCATGAAGATCACCCCCATCGTGATGACGAGGTTGAACTCCTCCGGCTTCGCCAGGAACTGATAGGCCAGGTAGAAGCCCAGGCCGAGCGCCGGCGGCAGCGCGATCTGCATGAACACGAAGCGCACGAGATGCGAGCGATCCCGCAATCCGGCGCGGAGCATCCGCAGCTTCAGCTCCTGATCTTCAAGCTGCTTCTTCATATTCAGCTTGTCGATCACGTCAGACATTTGCGCGATCGAGCCGTCGGTCGCGGTGCGGTTTGCAATCGCCCCTTGCGCTGCGGCGCGCACGGAGCTCCGATGCTGCTTCACCGCGGCCATGCGCTTTTTCACGCGGCTCTCTTGAGCGGTCGAGTTCGCGAAGATGTAGAACGCCGCGATGCTGAAGGCCGCCGCGGCTCCGGCGAACAAGGCGGCGAGCATGCCGCCGACGGTGGCGTCGTCTCCGAACATGGTCGGCCCCCTAGATCTCGAAGCGCACCATCCAGCGCATGATCATGATCCCGCACAGCATCCAAAAGGCGCCGCCGGCGACCATGATCTGGCCGAAGGAGTCGGTGAAAAGCAGCATGATGTAGTCGGGCTTCATGAAATACACGAGCACGCCCACAAGGATTGGCAAGGCGCCGATGATGATCGCGGACATGCGCGCCTCGGACGACAACGCCACGATCTTTTTCTTCATCTTGCGCCGCTCGCGCAGCACGTTGGACAGATTGCTGAGCGATTCCGCCAAGTTGCCGCCCGTCTGCCGCTGGATCGCCAGCACCGTGCGGAAGAAATTTACATCAGGGCTCGGAATCCGCATGGCCATCTTGGCCAGCGCCTCCTCCATGGGCACGCCCATATTGGTGGTCGCCACGACTTCGCGCAGCTCCGCGCCCACCGGATCCGGCAGCTCATTCGCGGCGACTTTCATGCTCTCGCTCACCGGCAAACCGGAGCGCACGCCGCGCACTAAGATGTCGAGCGCGTTGGGAAAGATCTCCAGGAACTTATTGACGCGACCCTCGATTTTCTTCTTCACGACGATGGTGGGCAGGAGGAAGGCCACCACCACCGCGACGCCAAGCGCCACGAGCGGGCTGCCGTAATAGACGAACACGCCCGCGCCCACCGCCGCGGCGGCCAGGTAGAATTGCAAGAGAAACTGCGCCGGAGTGCTGCGGACGCCCGCCTGCTCCAGCTTGATGCGCATGCTGGTTTTCTGCGACGAGGACTTCTTCTGCTCGTCTTCGAGCATCTTCAGTCGGTCTCGCGCGCTGTGCTCCGCATCGCCGAAAGGGGACCAACTCTTGCCCTTGGCTTTGGGGTCGAGCTTCTGCACCCGCTTGCGCGCGCGCGCGCCGCTGTCGTCGCCGAACAACGCGTAGGCGATCGCCGCGACACAGAGGAGGGCCAGGCCGCCCGCCGCCCACAGCGTCATTTGCGGATCGTCGAACAGGTTCTGCATCACTCAGACGCCTCATCCAAACGCGCTAGCGCGTTGATCACGGCGTCGCCGCGGTTGTAGGTGCGCGCGCGCTCCCAGAAATTCGGCTGTCCCACGCCGCTGCCGACATGCCGGCCGCGCAGCTTGCCGTCCGGACCCTCGCCGTCGATCTGGTAACGGACGAGATCCTGGGTGATCACCGTCTCGCCCTCCATGCCGATGATCTCGGTGATGTGAGTGATCCGGCGGGAGCCGTCGCGAAGACGCTGCGCTTGCACCACCACTTGGATGGCGCTGGCGATCATCTCGCGGATGGTCTTCGCCGGTAGGGTGAAGCCGCCCATGGTGATCATCGACTCGATCCGGCTGATCGCTTCGCGCGGCGTGTTGGCGTGGAGCGTGCCCATGGAGCCGTCATGGCCGGTGTTCATGGCCTGCAGCAGATCGAACGCCTCAGGGCCCCGCACCTCGCCGACGATGATCCGCTCGGGGCGCATCCGCAGACAGTTCTTCACGAGCGCCCGCATGGTGATCTCGCCCTTGCCCTCGATGTTGGGCGGGCGGGTCTCCAGCCGGACCACATGGGGCTGCTGCAGTTGCAATTCGGCGCTGTCTTCGCAGGTGATGATGCGCTCATCATCGGCGGCGTAACCCGACAAACAGTTGAGCAGGGTCGTTTTTCCCGAACCGGTGCCGCCGGAGATCAGGATGTTGCAGCGGGATGCGGCGGCGATCTCCAGCACCTCCGCCGCATCGGGTGAGATCGAGCCGAAGCGGATCAGATCCGCCATGCGCAGCTTGTCTTTCTTAAACTTCCGGATCGTCAGCGCCGCGCCATCGATGGCCAGCGGCGGGGCGATCACGTTCACCCGGCTCCCGTCGAGCAAACGCGCGTCACAAATCGGGCTCGCCTCGTCCACGCGGCGGCCAACGCGGGACACCATCCGCTGACAGATCTCCAAGAGCTGCTGATTGTCGCGGAACTGGATGTCGGTCTGCTGGATCTTGCCGCCCGTCTCGATGAAGGTCTGCCCGGCGCCATTGACCATGATGTCGGCGATGTCGTCCCGCTCCAGCAGGGACTCGAGCGGGCCGTAGCCCAGCACGTCGTCGCAAATGTCGTCGGCCAGGACGTCCTGCTCCCCGGTGGAGAGCGCGAAGTTCTTCATGCTGACGATGTCATTGACGATCGCCTTGATCTCCACCTCGGCTTCTTCCCGGGCCAGGGCGGCGACGCGGGTCATATCCATCGCGCTCATCAACGCGGCGAAGACCTCGGTCTTGATCTGGTAGTAATTGTCCGGGCGCGAAGAGGTGCG
>JBCCTM010000197.1:0-6327 GCA_039198535.1 Pseudomonadota bacterium | reverse complement strand
GGCGACCAATGCGGCGAGCACCCCGGTGAAGAAGTCTCCAGCGCGTCCGCCCCGCCGGGTCAGCGCCTCCCCCGCGCCCGCCGCCGACCACCGCAGTTCAAACACGCCGCCCAGATTGAGGCCGACCAACACCAGCAGATAGGCCAACAGCGCGACGACCAGCGGGTTTTGCAGCTGAAACCCCCAGCCTGCGGCGACGCCCGCCGCCTGAAGCCCGACGAGCGCGGCGGCGAACGCCAAGAAGCTCGCCACGACCCCCGCTCCATAGGCGAGCCCGGCGGCGCGCGCCTCGGCCCGGGTCTCCTGCGCCGCGTTGGCGATCGACAGCGCCTTCAGCGCCAAGACCGGGAAGACACAGGGCATGAAATTCAGAAGGACGCCGCCGAGCGCGGCCAAGAGCATGGCGGGCAGAAGTCCGACGCCCAGGCCAAGCCCCAAGCCGCCCGCCGCATCGCGCGAGGCGTCTCTAACGGACGCGCCGCCCGTGGCCCCGTGCGGGGCGGCGTCCAGCCCTGACGCCCGCGCCTCGCCACCGCTCCCGCTGGATGCGGCGACATCCGCCGAGGCCATGGGCGTCCAGTTCAGCTCTGTGAGAGCGGCTGTGACCGTGACGGCGAGGCGCGCCGGCTCGGCCCCGCTGCGATCCCATGCGGCCAAAACGCCGGTGAGCGGCCCGGAGGGCGGGGTCTCCTCGCCCACGAGATTGAGCGCGCTCTCCACGGCGACGCCACTCGGCGTTCGCGACACCCGTTGGGGCTCGGATGGCGCGGCGGCGCGAGGGTCGACGGGGAAAAAGAAAATGTCTTCAACGCCTTCGCGGGCGAACAGCGCCGCGTCGACCTCCAGACGGAGCGCCGAGCCCGACACGGCGTATCGCGCGGCCGCGTTCGTGTCCGGCGGCTGCGCCGCTCTACCGCGGGCGGCCAGCAGGGAGGCCGCGAAATCCGTTTGCGACACGGCGTCCACGGGCAGGCTCAGACTGAAGCGTTGACCTTCAGGGAAGCACAGATCTTTGCAGACGAGCCAATCGGCTTGGACCCTTAAATCGAGCGTCCCTCCCACCGGCGCGTTCGCCGGCGCGGTGACATCGACGAGCAAAAGGGCTTCCTCTTTGAAGCCGAAATCAATGAACCCGCCGGTGTTGAAACGCTGCGGCGTGGGCCACTGGATATCGCCGATCCGCGCGCCTTCCGGAGCCGTCCAGTTTAGCGTGGTGGCGAGCCCCGTGGCGCCCGGATTGGCCCAATAGGTGTGCCAACCAGGTGAGAGCTTTTGCCTCAAAATCACGGTGAAGGTCTCGCCCGGCGCGACGGCGTCCCGATCGGCGAGCAGGGTCACTTCAGCGTAGGGAGATTTGGCGGTCTCCGGCGCTTGTGCGGCCAGCGCGGCGCCCGCGAAGTGGCCCGGCGCCAAGAGCGGCGCGAAAAACTGCGACACGACCACCGCAACCGGACAGAGGCGCCCGACGCGAAGCGCGCTGCGGACGCGGCGCGACACGACGCGAGACAAGGTGCGCCCCGTCTCGCGCGCTCTCTCAATCGCCCTGGCGACGCTCCGCATGCTCACTCCAAAAACTCCGCGGCGGGAGGCCCGCCTTCTGCGATGTGGTGCGCCGATACAATAGCCGCAAATCGGCGCCGCCACATTGCTGGCGGCGCGCCGAGCGCTCACTTTCAAGTGAAAACGGTGAAGCGGACGACCCAAAAGTCGCGCTCGCGCCAAGGCCGCGAGGACGCGCGCTCCCGTTCGGATGCGCTAAGCCGTCACTGCGGTCGGATTAAAGCCATTCGCCGGAGACCACATTCCGCCAGGTGCGGGACATCCAGGAGCCGTCATCCACGGCCGGCTCCAGATTGCGGCCTGTGAGCAGACCATAGCTGTCCTGGTACCAATCGGAGCCCGGGAAGTTGTGCCCAAGCACCGCGGCGGCGGTCTGCGCCTCGCGCTCCACGCCGATGGCCAGATACGCCTCCACAAGACGGTGCAGCGCCTCCGGCGTGTGCGTGGTGGTTTGATAGCGCTCAACCACGGTGCGGAACCGGTTGATCGCGCCGATATATTGCCCACGCTTGAGATAGTACCGGCCCACATCCATCTCCTTGCCGGCGAGATGGTCGATGGTCAGGTCAAGTTTGATTTGCGCCTCGCGGGTGTAGTCGCTGTTCGGGTAGCGGTTGACCAATTCGCGCAGAGACTGAAGCGCGGCCTTGGTTCGCGCCTGGTCCCGGCCGACATCAGTGATCTGATCGTAATGGCTCACTGCAATGAGATATTGGGCGAACGGCGCTTTCTCATCGGACGGATAGAAATCCAGATAGCGCTTGGCGCCGAGGATCGCTTTGTCGAAATCCCCAGCCCGATAGGCGATTTCCGCGCCCCGGATGATGGCGCGTTTGGCGAAACTGCTGGTCGGATAGAGCCGCTCCACATCCTCAAACCCGCGGACCGCGATGTTCAACCGGCCATCGGCCACTTCTTGTTCAGCCTGCTGGTAGAGCACATCGGGCGGCAATTCGCTGTCGATGAGCACAACATCGTCGTCATCGCCAAAGCCCAAATAAGAGCAGCCCGCCGCCGTCACCGTAAGCAGCATCGTCGCGACGACCGCCCGCAGAGCCCGGCCGACGCCGGGGGCGGCTTCGCGCCACCAAGACAATGCGGCGCGCGCTTGAGGGACTGAGATGGGGGTCGAGCAGATCGTCATTCGGCGCGCCTCTGGTCCGGAACAGGTCAAGCTCAGATACAGGGGAGATCTGGCGAAAACGAGCCCGAATTCACGCGCGGCGGGCGATCGCCGGAACTTTCTCAGTCACCTGCCCTGATCAGCAGAGGCGTCACGCTGCAAAGGCCGCGCCGCGTCAGCAGTCGTAATGAGATGAGAAGAGAAAATAAACAGGCCGCGTCAGGCGGTGGTCAGGCACAAGCCCAGCGCTTTTGGCATCGCCCGATCATAATCCACGTGCTCAAAAACATCGCCATGGGCCTGCTGTGCGGTGAACAATTCCCGAAGCAGGAGGTTTGTCATCTCATGCCCGGCCCGCACGCCCTCATAACGGCCGATGATGGGCGCGCCGGCCAAGGCCAGGTCGCCAATGGCGTCGAGCATCTTGTGGCGAACAAACTCATCTTGATGGCGGAGGCCGCCCTTGTTCAAAACCTTGGCGCCGTCCACCACGATGGCGTTCTCAAGCGAGCCGCCCCGGCACAGCCCAGTGTTGCGCAATTTCTCGAGGTCAGCGAGGCGGCCAAAGGTCCGCGCGTCGCAAAGCTCCTCAATGAAAGCGCCGTTCACTAACGTCATGCTGCGGGTCTGCCGGCCGATGGCGGCGTCTGTGAAATCGATTTCGAACCGCATCTCAAAGCTGTCGGCGGGCGCGAGGGAGGCGCGCTTGCCGTCGCGGTCGACGCTGATTTCCCGGAGGATCCGCAAAGCGGTTTGCGGCGCGCGCTGGAAGACGACGCCCGTTTCCGACAAGGCGCGTACGAAAGGAGCCGCGCTGCCGTCCATGATGGGCACTTCGGGGCCGTCGATGGCGATGGTGGCGTTTGTAACCCCAAGGCCGGCGAGCGCGGCCATCAGATGCTCCACCGTCGAGACCGTCGCGCCGTGCTCATTCGCCAAGACGGTGCACAACCGCGTGTCCGCCACTCGATCAAACCGCGCGGGAATGTGATTCCGTCCATGGGGCAAATCTGTGCGAATGAACGTTACGCCCGCACCCGGTTCCGCCGGAGCCACACGGGCCGTGGCGGCGTGGCCGCCATGTACGCCCACGCCCGTGAACGTCGTCTCATTCGCCAGTGTCGCCTGCATACGACGCCCTTTCGCACCAACACCATCCCCACAGCCGGGTTATGTGAGCCCCCTCTCGTCACCAACTCAATTGATGTTACCGATTGCAACATGATGCGGATTAACCACAGTAATCGCACAGTAAGATTTCAATAGGCTTAACAAGTTGGCGATCAGTCGGTCGCGCTGGGGGCAGAGTTGTTCGCGAAACCCTACCCAGACGTGCTGATTTCATAACGACACTCGCCTTACACGCGAACCCCGGACAGGCTGCGACTATCCTGCGCCACAAATCACGGACGTCGCCGCCAAAGCGCAGCAAAAAGGGCGCCCCGCCAGGAGCGCCCGCGATGACGCGCCCAGGGCGCGCCCAGTCAAAATGTCGCAGCGCCAGTTAGTTAGCGTGACGGCGCAGGAAGGACGGGATCTCGACGCGAGAGCCGTCGCGCGCCGGGCGCGGCGGGGTCGGGCTGGCCGCCGAGACCGCGTCGCTCACCGACGAGCCGGCGCTTTCCGCGCCATGGGTGAGCGTTTGCGCCATCTTACGCACCAAATCATCGTCGCGGGCCGCAGGCTGCCCGGCGATCTGCGGCTCAGCCGGCGCGGCGGGCGCGGCGGCCAGCGTCGCGCCGCTCTGGTCGATCGCCCGGGGGTGCGTCGCCACCACAGTGGTCTCAGCGACGGGAGCGCCAGCGGCGTCCTCCTCGGCCGTGCTCTCAGCGCCGACCCTGACGGTCTCCGCCGACCCTGCTTCAGCCCCTGGGGCGTGCTGAGCCGACACCCGCTGCACGCCCGTGGCCACCACAGACACCCGCAGGCGGCCCTCCATCTCAGGTTCGATCGTCGAGCCAAAATGGATCGTCGCCCCGGGATGCGCGTCCTGGCGCACCCGCTGCGCCGCCGCGTCCACCTCATACAGTTTAAGATCCGGCCCGCCGACAATGTTGATCAACACACCTTTGGCGCCGCGCATCGTCACCTCGTCGAGCAACGGGTTCTCCACCGCGCGCTCCGCCGCCTCGCGGGCGCGGTCGGGGCCTTCCGCCTCGCCCGAGCCCATCATCGCCGCGCCCATCTCGTCGATCACCGCTTTGACATCGGCGAAATCGAGATTCACCAGCCCCGGCTTCATCATCAAATCCGTGACGCCCTTCACCCCTTGATGGAGGACGGCGTCGGCCATCTGGAAAGCCTCGGTGAACGTCGTCGCCTCAGTGGCGACGCGGAAGAGGTTTTGGTTTGGGATCACAATGATCGTGTCCACAGTCTCGGTCAGCGCCATGACGCCCGCGTCGGCGATGGCGCTGCGGCGGGGGCCTTCGAAGTCGAAGGGCTTTGTCACCACGCCGACGGTGAGCACGCCCAACTCTTTGGCCATCTTGGCGATCTCGGGGGCCGCGCCCGTGCCGGTGCCGCCACCCATGCCGGCGGCGATGAACACCATTTGCGCGCCCCGCAACGCCGCGTTCAGCGCCTCAGCGCTCTCCAGCGCCGCTTTTCCGCCGACCTCCGGCTTTCCGCCCGCGCCAAGGCCCTTGGTGAGCTCCGCGCCGATTTGCAAGCGGCCCTCCGCCAGGGAGCCCGCCAACGCCTGGGCGTCCGTATTGACCGCCAAATAAGAGACGCCGGTCAGCTCGCGCCGGATCATGGTGTTGATGGCGTTGCCGCCGGCGCCGCCGACGCCCACCACCATCACCCGCGGCGGCGTCGCGTCGCGGTCGTTCCCACCCAAATCCGCCGGGGCCGCAGCCGGGCCCTCGCTCTGCGGCTCAGCCGCCGCCTCGGCGGCGGGGGGTGTGGCCGGTTCTTGCGCGGCGTCTTTGGCCGAGGCTTGGCTCTCGCCGTCATCCTGCGGGGCGGCGTCGTGCTGAGGCTTTTCGTGGCTCGGCGTCTCAAGTGTCATCGCGGGCGGCCCTTTCCTGCGAACGACCATCAACAAGGCCGCTCGGGTTGCGCGTGATGTCCCGGATAGGCCGCCAATTCCTACCGATCCGTTAATGCTGGCCCGACCTGTTAAGGTTTCCGCCACTCTGGTGGCCGAAAGGGGCGCGCGGGGCTCACCAGCGGTCTTTGAGCCAGGAGAACAGCCCGGCGACGCCGCTTCGGCTCTCGGGAGCGGGGCTCGATCGGGGCAGTTGCGGCGGCGGATCGGCCACCAAGCGCGCCAGGCCCGCCAAACTTGAGAAGGCGGGACCGGCGGCGACGGCGGACGCTCCCGCCGGTAAGATCGGCGCGCCCACGCGCACCGGCGCCGCGAAGATGTCCTCGGCGAGCCGAGCGACGCCGTCGAGCATGGCCCCGCCCCCGGTGAGCACCACACGACGCCGGGGCAGATGGCCGAAGCCGCCCCGCGCAAGCCGATCTCGCGCCAGATTGAGCATCTCTTCAAGCCGAGGCCGGATCTCCGCCGCCAAAGCCGCGCGGCTCAACGCGCCGCCCGCGTAGGCTGGCGCGATCCGCGCGAGATCAATGGGCGGCGCGGCGGCGGAGAGATCGAAGGCTGAGCCCTCAAGCCGCTTCAAGCGCTCCGCCTC
>JBCCTM010000196.1:0-6339 GCA_039198535.1 Pseudomonadota bacterium | reverse complement strand
GGGCGCGCCGCCGCCGCAGGCTGGGCTCAAAGGCCATGGCCAAGGCGATGGCGGAGACGACGCCGATGGTGGCGTAGCCCCAGGCGACGGGGATGACGCCTTGCTCGAACGCCGTCTCTCCGCCTTCCGTGAACCGCGCAGGCGCGTAGAGCAGGGTCAGCCCGAACACCAAAGCGAATAGGGCGGTCAGCAATGCGCCGCCTAAGGGGCCGACGGTCGGATTATCCCAAACCATGCGACGGAACCGGCCGCCATAGCTTTCTCTGTGCGGCTCCGCCTGCGGGGCGGCGAGATCTGGAGCTGGTTTCGCCCGATCGGGCGAGGCGCGTCCCTGCGCCCCATCCGCGGGCCGCATCGCCTCGGCCCCATTTTGCTCGGCCCCCTTTTCCGCGGCCCGACTTGCCTCGGTCCGACTTGCCTCGGCCCGATTTTCCTCGGTCGCCATTCGCAGCCCCACCCTCGCGCGCGCATGCGCCAGCGTCGTCTCCCACAACGGCGGTCTTCAGCGCAACCGTGGCAGATCGCGTCTTGCGCTCAGGGCTGGCGGGCGCTGCGCGGAGCGCGGCCGCGCCGTCTGGCGTGCGTTTACAAACCGCCATCACCCATCGAGGCGCGCGGCCCGCGCCTCCGGTTTCTCCGCATGATGGTCAACTGGATCGGGGTGTCGGCCAGGCCCAGTCTTCAGCGGCGGCAAGCGGCCAAAAGATACATTATATCAATGCTTTTCTTCGGGGCAGCGCGCCGCGCATCGCCGATCTTCCGACGATCTGTCGGGGCGCTGAGGCCGCAAAGCCTGCGATCCCTGTGGCGAAACGGCGCGATCCCGCGCTTGGCTCGCCCTCTTTCTGGACGGCGCTGCGCGCGGCTGCCTAGCCTTTCTCTTAGATCGGCGATCAGCCGGCGGCCGCCCAGCGCGGCCCCGATTTTGGGAGGATTTAAGGTGCGATTTTTCGCAGCAGGCGCCGTGCGCCTTGGTCTTGCGCGCTCGGTGCGCCTGTGCGCGGCGGCGGCTTTGCTCAGCGCAATCGCCACGCCAGCGGTCGCGCAGGACGGGGCCGGGGAAACCGCGGATTTCAACCCCGACCGCAACGTCTATTTCGGCGATACGCATATCCACACGCGCAACAGCTTCGACGCCTACATCTTCAATGTGCGCAAGACGCCCGACGCCGCCTATCGCTGGGCCAAGGGCGAGACTGTGCAACATCCCGCGGGCTTCGACATGACCATCGCCGGCGGCCCGCTCGATTTCTACATGGTCACCGACCACGCGGAATACCTCGGCATCCTACGCGCCATGGACACGCCGGGTTCCGATTTGTCGCGGGTCTCCCGGGCGCAGGACATGTTCTCCTCGGATCCGGTCGCCATCACCACCGCTTTTCAGAGCGTGGGGGCCTCCGTGCGCACCGGCCAGAAGCTCGACGACATCTATAATCAAGAGCTGTCGGACAGCGTCTGGGCGGAGACGGTGGCGGCGGCGGACCGGCATAACGAGCCCGGCGTGTTCACGACCTTCGCGGCCTATGAATACACCGCCGTCACCACGGTCGCCGATGACGGCACCTTTGGCGGCGGCAATCTGCACCGGAACGTGTTCTTCGCCGATAAAGCGCCGGCCCGGCTGTTCTCCACGCTCGACAGCACCAATCCGGAAGACCTCTGGGACTGGATGGACGAACAGCGCGCCCTCGGCTTCGACGCCATCGCCGCGCCCCACAACTCCAACGTCTCCAATGGCGAGATGTTCAAGACAGAGACCTTCGGCGGAGAGCCGCTCAACGCCGCCTACGCCGAGCAGCGCATGCGCAATGAGCCGCTCGTGGAGGTGACCCAGGTGAAGGGCACCTCGGAAACCCATCCGTCCCTCTCGCCCAATGACGAGTTCGCCGATTTCGAGATCTATGAGGCGCTGCTGGGCGTCTACACGGTCTCGGAGGTCAATGGCGGCTATGTGCGGCAGGCCTATCAGCTGGGCCTCGGCCTCGAGAACGAGCAGGGCTTCAACCCCTACAAATTCGGCCTCATCGCCGCCTCGGACAGTCATGTGGTCGCCGGCGCTTACACGGAGAAGGACTATTGGTCGAAGGTCGGCGTGGTGGACGGCCTGCCGGAGCTTCGAGGATCCGCGCCGCTCGGCCCGAGCAAAGACTGGAGCGACGAGCCCACGGAGGGCATCCCGGGCCAGATTTCCAACAACGCGAAGAACTGGTTCTCCCGCTGGAGCGCCTCAGGGCTCACCGGCGTCTGGGCGGAAGAGAACACCCGCGCCGCGCTCTTCGCCGCCTTTCGCCGCAAGGAGACCTTCGCGACCACCGGACCGCGCATCCGGCTGCGGTTTTTCGCCGGCGGCGACTTTGACGAGGCGCTGCTCGACGATCCGGCGCTGGTGTCCAAGGCCTATGCCGGCGGCGCGACCATGGGCGGCGACCTGGTGCTCGATGCGGACGCCGCGCCGGGCTTTGTCGTCTGGGCGCAGGGCGATCCGGGCTCCGCGCCGCTGCAACGCCTGCAAGTGGTGAAGGTCACCGCCGAGGGCGAGCGGGTCTATGACGTCGCTTGCGCCGCCGGCGCGCCCGATGCCGAGCATCGCTGCCCTGACAATGGCGCCAGCGTCGATCTCAGCACATGCGAAGCGTTGGGCGACGGCGCGGCGGAGTTGAAGACGCTCTGGCGCGATCCGGACCGAAACCCCGCCGAGCGCGCCGCCTATTATGTGCGCGCCTTGGAGAACCCGACCTGTCGCTGGAGCACCTGGGAAGCGCTCCGCAACGGCACGCCGCCCCGGCCCAACCGCCCGCTGACCTTGCAGGAGCGCGCCTACAGCTCGCCGATCTGGGTCTCTCCGGCGGGCTGACGGCGGCGATGATGGAAGAACAGCAGGGCGCGCGCGCGAGACGCGTCGCGCGACTGGCAAACGAGCCCTTGGCGCAATTCTTCGCGCTGGCCGCTCTCATCTTCGCGCTCTACGCGGCGTTCGCGCCTGCCCTCGACCCGGCCGACCGTTCCGCTCCGGCTGGGGCGGCGAAGGAGCCTGAGGAGACCGGGGAGCGCGTGATCCGGATCACCGGCGCGGAGGCGACGCGGCTGGCCGCGCTTTACGTCGCCGAGGCCAAGACCGCGCCGGACCCGGCGGAGCTGCGCGGCGTGCTGGCCGATCACGCGCGATTGCGGGCGTTGGCCGCCGAGGCGCGCCGCCTCGGCCTCGACCGGGCGGACCCGGTGGTCGAGCGGCGCCTCGCCCAAAAGCTGCGGCGGACCCTGGCGGATCCAGGCGTGATCGCCCCGCCGAGCGACGCCGTTTTGGCGGCGTGGATCGCCGCCCATCCCGAGCGCTTCCGCGCCCCGCCGCGGGTCAGCTTCGACCATGTGTTCTTCCGCGGCGACGGGGCCGAGGCCCGCATGCGACAGGAGGCGGCGAGGACGGCCCTCGCCCATGCGCCGGATGCGTGGCGCGACCTGGGCGACAGCTTCATGCTCGGACGTCAGGCCGGCGATCTAACCCTGCGTGAGGTCGCGCGTCGGTTCGGGCCGGATTTCGCCGAGGCGCTGCGAGACCTCCCCGCGAGCGCGGCCTGGGTCGGCCCGGTGCGATCGGCCTTCGGCGCGCATCTGGTCCGCGTCACGCAAACCCGCCTGGGAGGCGCGCCGGCGTTGGCCGTCATCAAAGCGCGGGCGACGGAGGCGTGGCGTGAGGAAGAGCGTCGCAAGCGCCAGGCCGCGGCGGAGGCGGAGGTGCTGTCGCGCTACCAGATCATCATTGAGCCGCCCGACGGACCGGCGACGGCGGCGATCTCCGTCGACGGCCTGCGCAGCCCGTGATCGGCCCCCTCGATCAGCCCCAGGTCCCGCGCGATCGCCGCGGCGTCAGGGGCAGGCCGCGCCTGATCTGCGCGCTCGCCCTCATCCTCACCCTCGCAGCGGCGGCCTCTCTCAGCGTCGCGCCCGCCGCCACAGCGCATGAGATCCGCCCCGCTTACTTGGAGCTGACGGAGCGGCGCCCCGGCGTTTTCGACGTCGTCTGGCGTCAACCGGTTCGGAACGGCAAACGCCTGAAGCTCGCCCCCCGGTTCCCGGAGGGTTGCGCGGTCGGGCGGCCCCAAGCGGAGCGCGCTGCGGGCACGGTGATCCTCCGGCACAGCCTGCGCTGCAATCTGCGCCAAGGGGAGATCGGCATCGACGGCATGGACCGCACCATGACCGACGCGCTGCTGCGGTTGCGTCGCCTCGGCGCGCCGGAGATCACCGCGGTGCTTCGCCCGGGCGCCGCGCGCTTCGCCCTTGCTCAGGCGCAGCGGGGCGCGGCGGCGCAAGGCGTCGGCGCGTTTCTGGGCATCGGCGTGGAGCACATTTTATTTGGCCCCGATCACCTGCTGTTCGTCATCGGCTTGGCGCTGCTGGCGCGGGGGCGGCGGCTGCTGTGGGCGGTCACCGCCTTCACCCTCGCCCATTCGATCACGCTGGCGCTTTCCGCCTTGGGCGGCGCGAGCCTGCCGGGGCCGCCGGTTGAGATCGTGATCGCGCTCAGCCTGGCGATGTTGGCGGGGGAGGCCGTGCGCCACCACCGCGCGCAAGCGCAGCAGGCCGGCGCGGCCCCGCCGACACGTTTCCCGCTCTGGGCGGCGGCGTTTGGGTTTGGCCTTGTGCATGGGCTGGGTTTCGCCGGCGCCTTACAAGACATCGGCCTGCCCGCGGGCGCCGAAGCCTGGGCGCTGCTTTGGTTCAATCTGGGCGTCGAGCTGGGGCAGCTGGCGGCGCTCGCGGCGCTGCTTGCGGTGTTTTGGGCGCTCCGCCGGCTCCAGCAGAGCGCGCTCACGCCGGTCCGGATCACGCTGGCCTATGCGGTCGGCGTCGCCGGCGCGTTCTGGACCCTGGAGCGGACGGCCGCCGCCTTCCTCCTGTAACGCGGCGCCCATCGCGCGGAATTGCGCTGCGGCGCGGACATCCTATGTGAGCGTCACGCGAGGCGGGGGCCTGCGCGCTCCGGTGTCGGGCGCGCGACGCTGGAGAAGTGCGATGCGACCGATTATTGGACTGGCGGCCCTGGGCGGGGTCGTCGCCGTGGGCGGGTATTTGGCCATGACGCAGTATGTGGATGCGGTGGAGACCCCGCCTTACGCCGTTCTCGAACAAGATGACGACATCGAGATCCGGCGCTATGAGCCGCAAATTGTGGCGGAATACACCAGCACCGGGCCGAGGCGCGAGGCCGCTTCCGCGGCTTTTCGGCCGCTCGCCAATTACATCTTCGCCAAAGGCGTGGAGGAGCGCGCGGACACCAAGATCTCCATGACCGCGCCGGTCACGCAGACGCCGCAAACCGACACCGGCCCCATCGCCATGACCGCGCCGGTGACGCAATCCGCCGCGGACGGCGCGGCCGATGACGCATGGACCGTGCGCTTCATCATGCCGGCGGAATACACCATGGAGACGTTGCCCACCCCAGCGAACCCCGCCGTGCGGCTGGTGGAGGAGCCCGAGACCACCATGCTCGCCATCCGTTTCAGCGGCGTCGCCCGTGACGACCGGGTGGCCCGCCATGAGCGCAAACTGCGGGACTGGGCCGCCGCCAAAGGCCTCACCCTGGTCGAGCCGCCCACCTACGCCTATTACAACGCGCCCTTCACGCCCGGCTTCTTGCGCCGCAACGAGGTGCTGTTCGAGGTCGCCCCGGGCGAATAGCGACCTCTCGTCTCATGGGCGACGCGGACGGCGGCCGGTGGAGATTCGCCGCCGCGCTGTGGCGGCGCGCGCGCAGAAGCCGCCGCCTCAAATGCGGATCAGCCCAACTCTCGCCGCCTTTCGACAGCCGCAGGCGACCGGCGTGCAACGGTCAGATCCGATGTTTATCCGCAGGCGGCGCGTCTGTTCACAGCGGCAAATCGGATTCCGGTGGAAAACCCCGCCGGTTAGCGCCGGACGACCATCGTGATCGGAGGCGGAGGAGCCGAGGCCGCGTCGCCCCCCAGCCTTGCAATTTTTGCAACCCGGCCTTGCGCAATCTGCGACTGGCGACCAGGTGCTCAGCGGTTCTTTACCGAGGCCCCGCACAGTGAGGGGGCGCAGGCGGGAGCCAAGGGCGGGCGCGCCGATCTCATCGGCTCCGGCCGCCGAGCGTGTGAGAGACAATGGATAGGACCGAAGGACCCACCACCATGACCGGTTCCGCTGAGCGAGACAGCACCCGTTCGACTTCCAACCTCGCGGCGCCCGGGAAAGCCGACGCCGCGTCGGCGGCGTCCAGCGCCTCCGACAACCGCTTCTTGGTGCTTGGCAAAAGCGCCGAGGGCCGGCGGGCCGCGGTCGATGCGCTCCGGGTCCTGCGCGCCGACGTCG
>JBCCTM010000195.1:0-6351 GCA_039198535.1 Pseudomonadota bacterium | reverse complement strand
GTCGGGTTGCGGCGAAGGGACCGCATCGGAGGCGGGCCGCGCGCGCAATCGCGCGGAGAGGCGCGCCGCCTCCTCCCGGGCTTCCTGGACGTCTGCGCGCAGCTTTTGGATCTCCCGATCTCGGTCGATCGCGGCGCCCGACCGCGTCTGTTCGAGAGATCGCTCAACGCGCGCCAAATCCGCCTTGACCCTGGCGGTTTCATCGCGCGCCGCCTCCATCTGAAGCCGCGCCCGCTCCGCGCCATCCCGAAGCGTCGCGGCTCGGGCGGCGGCGTCTCGCGCCGCTTGCTCACGGGCCGCTGTCACGTTTTCGCGCTCTTCCGCCATCTCCTCGCGGAGCGCTGTCAACTGCGCGGTGGTCGCCTCGACCTCAGACCGAGCCGCCGAGGCCTCTTGGCGCAACGCGTCCAACGCGGCCCGGCGCTGCTCCTCCATCTTGATCCCCGCGGGGCTGCGCTGACCGCCGATCTCAATGGCGTCCAACGTTCCAGGGCCCAGCAGGCGCTCTAACCAGGAGCGCTTTTCGGCCGGGGACAGCGACGCGAACCACGCGGCGAAGCTAGGGTCGGTGGGTAGACCCGCGAACAGATCATCGCGTTGATCCATGTCGAGCCGCGCCAGCAATGCGACGGCCTCCGCCGCATTGGTTGGCGCGGGAGCCAGATCGACGCCCGCGCGGCGGAGGAGGGCGGCGCGCTCCTGGATCGGCAATTCGGCGATGCGGGAGACGAGCCCCTGCGCGCCGAGCGCTTGGTCGCCCCCTTGCGCAGCGAGTGTCGCTCGCGCGGCCGACAGCTGCTCTCGCGTGGCGTTCAATTCCGCTCGCAGGGCTTCATTGCTCAGATCGACATCCTGCAGCATCTCCGCGCTGACGCCGGCTTCGGCCTCGGCGGCGATGCGGCCGCGCTCCAATGCGGACGCGGCGAACCAGCCGAACAGCAGAAGCAAGAGCAAAGGCGGCAAAGCGCCAAACACACAGCGCCAGCAGATCCGCTCAGCGGGCCGCGGCCCCGCCGGCGGCGCGTCTCCATCAGAGCCAGCGTTGATTTGGTCGGCCATGGCGGCGGTCCTTCCCCTTCGCAGACACAGTTTGCGGCGCAGTCAGCGACGATTTGCGCGCGCCCCACCGGGACGCGATCGCCGGCGGCGGCACCTTTCCCCAAAACACCGCCTTACAGCACGCCATGCGCGCAAATAGCGCAGAGCAGCCAGAGGATTACGTCTGAGGCCTCCACGCTTCAAGGCCGGAGCGCGCGGGCAGGGGGACGGCGACGGTTAACGGCGCGCCGGCGCACCAGCGTTTTGCATGCATATATGCGCACGCGCCCTTGACCCGCGCGGCGCGGCGTCCTTGGTGTCAACGGGTTAGGGAGCCTTAACCCTGGGTTCAGCGCCGCGGGCGTGTTCAGCATGTGGGGCTCCTCGAAACACGGGATCGGAGACCGGCTATGGCCAATACGCATCGGGCGGGACCCCAGCGCCCTGAACCCCGCCGACGGTCGACGGATCGTGAGGCCGGCGGCAGCACCACGGCGATCGATCCGCTTTGGACGGCGCTCCGAGAGCAAGCCGACGCGCTGGCGCGGGAGGAGCCGGCCCTCGCCACGCTGGCGCACACGGCCATCCTGGCCCATGACCATTTCGCCGACGCCGTGGCCGCGCGGATCGCGCAGAAGCTCGGCAGCCCCGACCTGCCGACACTCCTTCTCCGCGATATGGCGGCCGAGGCCTTTGAAAACGACGCGCGGCTGGACCTCGCCGCACGGGCGGATCTGGGCGCTGTGGTGCAGCGAGATCCGGCGTGCCGCGCGGCATTGGAGCCGCTCCTTTATTTGAAGGGGTATCTGGCGTTGCAGGCGCACAGGGTCGCCCATTGGTATTGGTCTCAGGGCCGCCAAGGCGTCGCCCGCCTCATCCAAATGCGCGTCTCTGAAGTCCTTGCGGTCGATATCCATCCGGGCGCGCGCATCGGCAAGGGCATCATGATGGACCACGCCACCGGCGTTGTGATCGGCGAGACGGCGGAGGTGGGCGACGGCGTCTCCATGCTCCATGGCGTGACGCTCGGCGGCACCGGCAAGGAGAGCGAGGACCGCCATCCGAAGATCGGCCGCTCCGTCCTGATCGGCGCCGGCGCCAGCATTTTAGGCGCGATCCGCATCGGCGACTGCTCCCGGGTCGCGGCGGGCTCGGTGGTGCTCAAAGAGGTTCCGCCCTGCACGACCGTTGCAGGCGTGCCCGCCAAGGTGGTGGGCGAGGCGGGCTGCCCGGAGCCGGGCATGGAGATGGATCACCTGTACGGTCAGTGACTTCCGAAGTCCCAGCGCGGGGCCGGCGCTCTTCCGCCGATCACGGCTCGAGCGCCCGCCCCCGCAGAACCGCGGCGGCGCTGGGCGAAAAGACTTCTCCGACCGCCATGCCTTCGCTAGGAGAGCGGCTCCTGGGAAGGGAGAGGGAGAGCGCCCGCCGCTGTTGAGCGGTGGGCGAGCCGAGAGCGGTGCGGATGTCACTCATCATTGAACCACTTGATTTTTCTAGAACAGTTCGGGCGCGTCGACGCGCCCTTGGTCTCACCCAGCGGGAACTCGCTTCGGCGGCGGGCTTAGGCCGGGTTTCCGTTCTTCGGCTGGAGAACGAGCCCGAAAAGTGCCAGCTGCGCACCGCGCTCCGAGTGGCGTCCGTGCTCGGCCTCAATTTGGCGGCGCAACCGGACAACGCGCCACCGGGACAGGCGGCCAAGAGCGGCTGAGCCGCGCGGCGAAACCAATCCGCCGCTGGGTCGGCGGCGCAGCGGCGAGGAGCGGGGTCAGCCCGAATACAGTGACGCCGCCCCGCCCAAATAGCCGTTCCATGCAAACCAGTAGGACAGCCGGCCTGGGACGCGGGGCGCCCGAGCCCCATTCGGCCCCAAAAGCGCGTCTTCCGTCTCGCGCCACACCACGCCATCGGCGACGGGACGGCCTTGCCGGTCGAGCGAAAAAATCCGCCCGCCGCTCTCATAGGCGCGCACCGTGCGCTCAGATCCATCGCCGAACAGCGCCAATTCCAGTTGTCCCACCCGGTCATTGATAACGGGCGTCTTCTCAAAAGCCTCCAGGGGCCAGGCCCGCGCCGCGCCCGTCGTCTCCACGCCGAACACAAATGATTTCAGAGCCGCGGGCGCGGCGTCCGCGCGGGCCGGGAACATCAATTCCGGGCTCGCGAAATACTCGCGATAGACCACGCCCGAGCCGTAATCGCGGCGGCTTCCGGTGTTGAGCGAGAGCACTTGGCCCTCCGGATGGCGCTCCCGCCAAGCGCGCCAGCTGCTCACGATAACCGGACGCCGCTTAAGGCTAAGATCTGAGCCCACCAGCGGCCCCATGGCGGGCTCGCCGGTGTATTGGTTCCAGAGCGTATGCGTCTCCCGGTCAAACATCAGCTTATTGGAGCGGTAGAGGAAGCCGGATGAGCCGAACACGAATGGACGCTCCCGGCCTGCCGCACGGGTCTCGAAAAGGAAGCCCGCGCCGCAGAGCGTGCAATAGGCCAGCGCGACTGGCACGCCGCCGATCACCGCATTCAGCATCTCATGCCAGCCCATGATCCGGAGCGGGTAGGCGCGCACGTCGCCCTTGATGGCCACGCCAAACACCAGATCGTCCTCGGCCAAATAGTCCGCGTCGCCAGCGGCGATCATCTGCGGGTCTCCTGGCAGTTTCTCGCCCGCCACCTCGCTGAAATCGAGGGAGGGGATGCCGTCTTTGCGCACGCCGCCCCAAGTGACCTCTTCAAAGCGGATGCGGGCCGCGTCGGGGCCCAGATACTGCGGGTCGAGGAATACTCGAAAATTGCGGTCGATGCGCAGGAACAGCTCGCGTTTGAGACCGTAAAAGCTCGGATGGGGGCGGATCTCCGGGCGGCCCTCCTGCCAAAGCATCCAATCAAACCAGGCGGACCGGCCCGTGCGGGGCGGCGTCTCGCCTGTGACGCGGAGCAGCGCGTTATGCATGTCCGCTGAGGCCTCCCGGGCGAACCGCAACGCCAGGATGATGATGGCGGCGCGTTCGGGCGCGGGTGACGCGCCGGCCGGCGCGAGTACGTCCAACGCCGCGCGTTGCTCCACAGGGCTCCCAAACAGAACGTCGCGGCTCGCCGCGCTGACCTCCCCCGCGTTCTGGGCGAGGGCTCGGCCGGCATGCGACCCCCCCGCCGAACTCGCCGCCGCGCCGATCAACGCGGCCCGCAACGCGCCCCGTCTCCCGAGGACGGGGCCGCCGGTTTGCGACAGGTCGGGACCGGAAGGTTTTGTGTGTTTCAAACGCATGCTCGACTGCGACACGGAGGGCCTCGCACCTAAAGATGATCACTAAGGACGAGGGTCAGATGCGGGCGCGGGCGACGCGCGACCAGTCACGCTTCTTCAGAGTTTCGTGACACGACCACCAAAGAAACTCTGACTTTCATGGGTTGAAATCTATTCCCGAGTGTTTCACTCAGCTTTAGCGCAGTCCCCCCCGCGCCGCGCGATCAAGCAGCGCCGTCAGTGGAGCGAAACCACGCATGCCCTTGTCTGAGCGAGAAGATGCAAATGCCGCGAACGAGCAGGTGTCGGCTGACAAGGCTCGGGCGTCGCAAGCCTCGGAGGGCAAGCGGATCTGGCGACTGATCGAAGAGACCGCCTGCGTCGACGGCTTCAAACGCTGTCGGATGGAGACGATGCTCGAGCGCGCCGCCGGGGTGACCGCTGTGCTCGCGCTCTGGCGAAACACGCTTTTTCCAAGAGCGCGCGTCCCGCTCGTCGCTAAGGAGCGCGCCGCCGATGCATCCCTTTAGCGACGACGCGCCCGTGGAGCAGCGGTCCGTGCGGCGGTTGGCGGATCTCGGCCCGTTCGCACAGCATGTCATTTGGCTCGTTCGGCGCTGGCTCGACGGAGACGGTGGGCGGCGGGACGTTTGGAGCGATCTCTCGCAACGCCTGGGGCCAAGACGCGCCCGGTCCGCCATGGTCGCCTGCGACGCGTTCCTGACCGCGTTGACGGCGCACCCGGCGCGGACGCTCTATCGCCACAGCACGGGGGGCGCGGACATCGGCGCGGATGAGCTGACGGTGACGCGGCTCGTGGCTGCGGCGGGCTCGGATCGGCTGGATCTGGCGTATGCGGAAGCCAGCGCATTGGCGAGGCCGGAGCAGGTCGGGGTATTGATGCAAAACGCGGCCGAGTTGGGCCGGGCCCTTGCGCCTTTGGCCGCGCGCATCCGCGGATCCGCCGCGCCCGCGGAAGCGCCGGTCGGCGCCGACGCCGCCACCCCCCGCATGCTGCATTGAGCGGGTTTAAAGTTCCCCGCGCACTCGCGCCCAACGGCGAGCCAGGCTAAAGCGCCGGCATGTCCCAGCAGATGTCTCAGCACTCCGCGCCGACCCCGCCACTCAACGCGGCCCCGCTGTTGGCCGTGCTCGACGCCTGCGTCTTGGTTCCTTTGATCGTCAGAGAGGTTCTGTTCGCCGCGGCCGCCCAAGGGCTGTTCGCCCCGAGATGGACGACGCGGATCGAGGAAGAGTGGCGCGGCGCCGCTCTGAAGGAGGCGCGGGGCCTGCCCTTAGAGGCGATCGAGGGCGATCTCGCCGTGGCGCGATTGCGTTTTCCCGATGCGCTGGTGCAGGGCTGGGAGGCGCATGAAGGCCCGCTCAGTCTGCCCGATTGGAACGACCGACATGTCCTCGCCGCGGCGATCGCGGCGGGCGCGGCGGTGCTGGTGACGGACAATCTGCGTGACTTTCCACGCAAGCGCTTGGCGCCCCATGGCGTGCGCGCCGTGGGGTCGGACGCTTTTCTGATCGAGCTCAGTCAGACCAACGGCCCCGCCCTAGGGCGCGCGCTCGCTGAGATCATGGCGCAGGCGCCGAGCCATGCGCAGACGGGCGGCGCGCCGGCGCTTCTGAAGCGCGCGCGGTTGCCCCGTCTCGCCAAGGCCGCATCCCGAGGGTTTGAGCCGCACTAAGGCCGGGCTCAGCGAGCGCCCGCCGCGCTCAGCCTTTCTCGTTGAGGATCTCGTCTTTGGCCTTGGCGTCGAACTCCCGGATCTTGGCGCGGACGGCGTCTTCGCTCACGTCGACGCTTCGCGCGGCGATGTCCGCCATCACCTTGGCGATCACGTCTTCAAAGCCTTCTTCCTTGAGGTCTGAGGCGATCACTTCTCCGGCGTATGCGGTGGCCGCCTCGCCGCTCAGGCCAAAGCTTTCCGCGAGCCAAAGGCCGAGGTATTTATTCCGACGCGCCTCCGCCTTGAATTTCGTCTCGGCGTCATGGGCGAATTTCTTCTCAAACGCTTGCTCTCGCTCGTCAAACTGGCTCATGTTTTGTCTCTCCG
>JBCCTM010000194.1:0-6365 GCA_039198535.1 Pseudomonadota bacterium | reverse complement strand
CGCGTCGCAGTGTTGGGCGCCGTCGGCGCGGGTAACGGAGCGGGGCCATGGGCATTGTCGCGTTTGGTGTGATGGTCTTCGCCGGCGTCATCCTCGCGTATTTTGCGGGGCGCGATTTGGTCCGCGGCGGGCTCTACTGCGCCATTGGCTTCGCAGCGGCGGCGCTGGTCGGATCCTATCTGGTGGAGGACATCCGCGGGGCGTTGCTGGCCGCCGGGCCCATTGGCCTCGCCGCCGTGTTCGCCGCGCCAAGCCGCGCGCCGGAGTAAGGCGATCAGCGTTCAGGCCCCCCTGCGGCCGGATCCTGTGATCTCGGGCGCCTGGTCAAGCCAGCCGGTCGGCCCCATATTCGTTTCATGTCGAAAGTCGCCCATGGGACGCCGCGCGCATGTTGATGAAACTTCTCCCCGCGCTGCTGTTCATCGCCTGGCTCTGGTGGACCTTGACCGCCAACACGCGCACCGAAAAGCGGCTGCGCGGCATGAGCAAACCCCTGACCGATTGGCAGCTCTTGGAGGTGATCCAGCGGTTCTCGAAAGAGCTGGAGACCAAACCCTTCGATGTGAAGGTGCTCGACCTGGAGCCCGTGAACGCGGTCGCGCTCGCTTCAGGAGAAGTCTATCTCTGGCGTGGGCTGCACGACAAATACCTGTCCGGCGAGGTGTCCAAGGAAGAAGTGGCCGCGGTGATCGCCCATGAAATCGGCCATGTGGCGCTCGGCCATGCGCGCCGCCGGGTTGTCACGGGCCGCGCTCAGATCGCGGTCTTGGCGCTGATCGGTCTTGTCGCCGGGCGCTTGCTGTTTGGCTGGTGGACATTGCTGGCGGCGCTGGGCCTTTCCATCGCCAATGCGCAATCGTCTCAAAAGGACGAGTTCGAAGCGGACGCCTTCGCCGCGCAGCTGATGATGCGGAGCGGCATGGATCCCAACGCCTCCATCGCCATGCTCCGCAAAGTCGAGCGTTGGGGCGGCCCGGTGCAGGATCAACCCGCGCCGCTGCGTTGGATGGCGAGCCACCCGCCCATCGATGAGCGGGTCGCAAGCCTCCAGCGCGTGATCGCTGCAGGCGCGCCCACGGCCATCGCCGACGCGTCCTAGTCCGCGCCGCAGGTTTAGATGGCGAACACCGTGCAAATCGTGTGGTTCAAGCGGGACCTGCGGGTCTCAGACCACCAAGCGTTAGCCGAGGCGGCGGCGGCGGGGCCGGTTTTGCCCCTTTATATCGTCGAGCCCGAATGGTGGGCGCAACCGACCCATTCCGCTCGGCAGTGGGCTTTCATCTCGGACTGTCTGGCGGAGCTTCGGACGGATTTAGCGGCGCTGGGGGCGCCTTTGGTCGTGCGGATCGGCGACGCCGTCGAGATTTTGGACCGGGCGCGCCGGGCCCATTGCGGAGAAGCCGTTCTGTGGAGCCATCAAGAGACCGGGGACGCTTGGTCTTACGCTCGGGATCTCAAAGTGGCGGCTTGGGCTAAAGAGCGGGGCGTCGCCTGGCGGGAGCTGCAACCGGCGGGCGTGGTGCGGAGCCTCCCCACGCGGGATGGCTGGGCGAAGCGTTGGGACGCCGCCATGTCGACGCCACAGACGCCGCCGCCCGATCTGCAGCCGGTCGATCCCGCGCCGGAGCCCGGCCCGATCCCAACCGCCGCTGAGATCGGCGTAACAGACGATCCCTGCCCGGAACGCCAGCCCGGGGGTCGCATCCAAGCGGAGGCCGTGTTGGAGAGTTTTCTCCGGGAGAGCGGACGCCATTACCGCAAAGAGATGTCGACGCCCGTGGCGGGCTTCTCAGCGTGCTCCCGCCTCTCCACTCATCTGGCCTGGGGCTCGCTCTCGACGCGGGAGGCCTACCAAGCCGCGCAAGTGCGCCTTGCAGAGTTGCGCGCTGGAGAGCCGGGGGCGGCGCGGGGCTGGATCGGCTCAGTGGAGAGTTTCCTCGCGCGCCTGCATTGGCGCTGTCATTTCATGCAGAAGCTGGAGGACGAGCCGGCGCTCGAGCGCCACTGCATGCATCGCGCGTATGAGGGGTTGCGCGAGCATGATCACGACCCGGCGCGACTGGAGGCGTGGGAAAAAGGCGAGACCGGCTTGCCGTTTGTCGACGCCTGTATGCGGGCGCTCGCCGCGACAGGTTGGATGAATTTTCGGATGCGCTCGATGTTGGTGGCCGTCGCCTCCTATCACCTCTGGCTGGACTGGCGCCAAAGCGGGCCTGTGTTGGCGCGGCTGTTCACGGATTTTGAACCGGGCATCCATTGGAGCCAGATGCA
The DNA here is from genome assembly GCA_039198535.1 of Pseudomonadota bacterium. GTDB lineage: Bacteria > Pseudomonadota > Alphaproteobacteria > Rhodobacterales > Rhodobacteraceae > JALEGB01. The sequence continues at coordinate 4,094 of JBCCTM010000194.1, read as the reverse complement.
GATGCAGTCGGGCGTGACCGGGGTGAACACCACCCGCGTCTACAACCCCGTGAAACAGTCCTTTGATCAGGATCCACAGGGCGTCTTCATCCGGCGGTGGGTGCCCGAACTCGCGGGCCTCGCGGACACGCAGATCCACGCGCCCTGGACGCTGGACGCCGACACGCTGGCCGCCGCCGGCGTGCGGCTGGGCGACACCTATCCGGCGCGGATCATCGATCACGAGGAGGCCGCCCGGGAGGCCAAGGCCAAGATCTACGCTGTGCGCCGGGGCGACGCCTTCTACGATGAGAAAGCGCGCGTCATGAAAAAACACGCGAGCCGCAAACCGAACCGCGACGGCGCGCCGCGTCGCCGGAAGGCCGACGCTGAGGCGAAGCGCCAAATGAAGCTGGACCTCTAGATATGGCGCGCAAACGCGGAGGCGGAGGGGGCGGCGGCGGAAAGATGCGCCGCAAAGGCGATCTCCCGTCAAAAAACTGCGCCGCATGCGGCAAGCCGTTCGCCTGGCGGAAGAAGTGGGAGAAGGTGTGGGATGAGGTGCGCTTCTGCTCGGACCGCTGCCGCCGCGACGGCGCACAAACCCGCTAACGCCCGCGGCTAAAACACTCCCATATACAGCAAGTTAGCGCCGTTAGGGATGCCGCGCTCTTAAGGCCCTGAGCACGCGTTTAATCGGCGTTGACCGCGCTTTTTTCCTGAAGCTCAACGCCTCTGCGCCATCCTACATGTGGAGAGGATGAACGTGTCCAAGGCCGGCGTGGGAGCGCGCTCGGCCTCGGCCGCGAGGATGTGCGCGCTATGCTGGATCAGCCCCCGTCAACCGTCGGTTCTCCGGCGGCCGACGCCAACACCGTCATGAAGCCGCTCGAGCCGTGCGTGTTGCACGCGCCCGCGGATTTGAGGGTTTGGCGCGATGTGCATTTGGCGCTGGCCGCCACCGGAGAAACGGTGCGGCCCGAAGAGATGGCGGCCTTTGCGTTCACGCGCCGAGACGACGGCGGCGTCCTTCGGGCGGCGCTGGCCGGCGAGGTGGTGCAGGAGGCGCTGCATATTTCCCATCTCTGGGTCGATACGCCCTGGCGCCGCCGCGGGCTGGGCGCTGAGCTGATGGCGCTCGCTGAGGCGCGGGGACGCATGGCGGGCGTGCGCCGTTGCCATCTCGAGACCCGCTCCGAGGCCGCGCGGCGTTTCTATGCGCGCCGGGGCTTTCAGATCTGCGGCGAGATGAAGAACTTCCTTGGCGCCCAGAGCCTCTATTTCATGGAGAAGCCGCTGGGCTGAGGGCGCGCCCGCCCCATTTGTCCGCGGATGAGCGAGACGATCCCGATCCCCGTGAAGCTGAGGCGGCTTTGTGTGGTGCTGGGCGACCAGCTAGACCATGGGAGCGTGATCTTCGACGGGTTCGACCCGGCGCAGGACGCGCTGCTGATCACCGAGGCCGCCGAAGAAGCGAGCTATATCGCGCAGCATAAAAAACGCCTGGTGCTGTTCTTCTCGGCCATGCGCCATTTCGCCGAGGACCAGCGCGCCGAGGGGCGCCCGGTGATCTATCGGCGTTTGGACGATCCGGAACCGGCGGAGAGCCTGGCCGATAGCCTGCGACGCGCGGTTGGGGCTCACTCGCCCGACGAGATCCTGCTGGTGAAGCCCGGGGATTGGCGCGTGCTCGACGCGCTGCGCGGGGCGTCGGCTGAGCTCGACACGCCGCTGAGGGTTTGCGCGGACACGCATTTTCTGACCACCGACCAAGAGTTCCATGAGTGGTTCGACGGGCGGAAACGCGTGGTCCTCGAAGATTTTTACCGGGTTGGCCGCAAGCGGACCGGATGGCTGATGGATGAAGGCCAGCCTGAAGGCGGCGCTTGGAATTTTGACAAGGACAACCGCAAGAGCTTCGGCAAACAGGGCCCGGGCCTGCTGCCAGGCCGCGCCGATTTTGAGCCGGACGCCCTCACGGCGGAGGTGATCAAAATGGTCGGCGCGCGGTTCTCCAACGCGCCCGGCAAGCTCGACGGCTTCCAAGAGCCCGTGAGCCGCCAAAACGCGCTCCGCGCTCTCGACGATTTCATCACCCACCGCTTGCCGCAATTCGGCGACTATCAGGACGCCATGGCGACCGGAGAGCTCACGCTCTACCACTCGCGGATCTCCGCGGTGATGAACCTGAAGCTGCTGCGGCCGGAAGAATGCTGCCTCGCCGCCATCGAGGCGCTGCGCGAGGGTCGGGCGCCGTTGAACGCGGTCGAGGGCTTCATTCGCCAGATCCTCGGCTGGCGGGAGTTCATCCGCGGCGTCTATTGGGCGCTGATGCCGGAATACGCCGAGCGCAATCATCTCGAGGCCGGCGCGGATGTGCCCGGCTTCTTCTGGACCGGCGAGACGGAGATGGCCTGCCTGGCCGACGGCGTCGGCGGCTTGGTGGAGACCGGCTACGCGCATCACATCCAGCGTTTGATGGTGATGGGGCTGTTTCTGATGCTCTATGGCGCGCGGCCCTACGCCGTGCACCAATGGCATATCGCCATGTATCTCGACGCCATCGACTGGGTGTCGCTGCCCAATGTGCTCGGCATGAGCCAGCATGGCGATGGTGGGGTCGTGGGCACCAAACCCTATTCCGCGTCAGGCGCTTACATCGATCGCATGTCCGACAGCTGCGCGCGCTGCCCCCATGACCCGAAGCAGGCGACGGGCTCGAAAGCGTGTCCGTTCACAACGCTCTATTGGGACTTCCTCGACCGCCATGAAGATCGCTTCAAAGGCAACATGCGCATGAAAATGCAGCTGAACAATCTGGTCCGCAAATCAGACGACGACCGCCGCGCGATCCGCGGCGCGGCCGAGAAGCTAAAGGCGCGGCTGGCTTAGCCTGTACCGGTCTCCGCTGCTTCACCGCCATCTTCAGTCGGTAGTTTAGAATAGACTGTCAAATCCTCATAGATTTCTTCTGCACTCTCTGGACAACGGAAAGATGATTCTCCTGGTTCATATTTCTCCCGCAAAACCTTTTTGCGGGCGGCGAATTGCGATGGTCGAACTGTCGCAGCTCTGGTTCGCACACCATTTTTATAAAATTGGTCACAGATCCGCGCGGCGCTCCCCGCTATTTTGAATGAACAAGGCGCCCCCATAAGTATTCGATAAAGTATTCTTGGATCTTGCAAGGTCTCCTCTTCGAAGACACCTTGCAAACTTGCCGTGTCCACAATCGCCGAAATATCAGCGAACCGTGGTCTTGGAGTTACGCAAAAGCATAGAGGTTCTATGTATAAAATTGAGAATACGTCATCCGCGCTTAAACTATCCGAGGGCACTGACAAAAAATCCGCAAGAACAAGTTGATTTACACGACTCTCCAGCGCTTTATCTACCGCGCATCTGATTGCTGCAATTAGCAAAAGTGAAATGCGTAGCCTTTTTGCTAGGCCGTTTGTGTACTCACCTCTCGACGTGTAAATATCTCTTTCTTTCGTGCTGAACAGCCACCCCATGTAATCATCTATCGTTCCAGGGCCCAGCTTACAAACTGATTCGTTCGACTCAGTCTTCCGCAACTCGAAAAGCAGGTCGTCCCAGTTGTTTTCTCTAACGTATGTTTCTGCCGCAGTCGACGCATCTTTAAGGTCAGCACTTCGAAGTTTCAGCACTTCTATGAGCGATCCGGCACCACCAACGACGCACAGCATATCCGCAGCTACGCTTCGTCGCATTGGATCGCCGTCCCAGTGATCTGGTCCGTCCGGAATACAGCACTCAAAGTCGTACCTGCCGCAATATGCTTCATCATTGCGTAGCGAGGGAATTTGCCAGTGAGCCATCTCAGATGGCCGCTTCGGCTCCTCTTCACGCGGCGCGTAGAGGTTCCTCGAAAACAAAGCTAGAGGGCCCCGCTTCGCCACGTCTTCTGCTTTACCCGCTAAACCGCGGATCTCCTTTAGATCTCCCGAAATCCTCACCGTACGCGCCGCCTCTCATGTCGCACGTTTTTTGTTTTATCGAGCAGCGAAACGAAAAGTTTGCTCCAATGAATAAAAACTGTACACCCGCGCCACCGACTGGGTCGCCGACGCGGGTGCGCCATCCGAGGTTTG
>JBCCTM010000193.1:0-6373 GCA_039198535.1 Pseudomonadota bacterium | reverse complement strand
GAAGCGGCCAAGCGGGTGAGCGAAGGAAAATCTATATCTCGAGTAACAATTGGCACGGCTTTCCGCGGTAACATATCAGGTAATTTCTCTATCGAGAAAAGAGATTTTTGGATGCCTTCCAACTTCGCGTCTTTCCGGTGATCTTACCCGCCGCCGGCTTGGCGGCGCTGGAGCTCACCGTGATCCGGCTGAGCGCCGCCGGGCGGGACACGGATGTCGCCGCGCCCCTCGCTTCTCCCTCTTCTGTCATCTCTGGAGATCTTCCATGACCACCCGTCTCACCCTAACCGACCCTGGCGCCGTCGCCGGCGGCGGGGATCTCTCGGCGCTGCGCCGGTTGGCCCGCCGCCTCGGCGTCGACCCGGACGCCGCCGCCGCAGCGCGCGCCGCCGCGTATCGGAGGCGGCCCGCCGCCACTGCGGATCGCTCTGCGCATGAGGCCGCTGAACGCGCGGCCCGTCTCAGTTCTGATCATCGATGCGCGGCGGACGCGGCGATCTGCAAGGGCGAGGGCATGGTGGCGGGCCGCGCCGCCGGCCGCGCCCTCCTGGAGGCGGCTGAGGCCGTTTCTTCTTCGGCAGACGCCATGGATGTGGCCGCGACCATCGCCCGCGCCGACGAAGCGATGGAGATCCCGCCCAGAGCCGAAAGCGCTGTGCATTGGCGGGCCGGATTCACCGCAGCAATCGCGCCCTTTGTGCAAACGGCGCGGGATCATCTTGAGAAATGGCGGGACGCGGATCGCGCGCGGCGCCTAAAGGCGGCGCTGCGGGAGGTGCTGGCCGATGAGATCGATGAAAGCCGCGCTCAAGGAGACGCGCCCGAGGCGGCGGCGGCGATCTTGATCGACCGGGCGGACCTCGTCTCGGATCTGCCGATCGAGCTTGAAGATCTGGCGGCGTTGGGCCTCTCCATCGCGGAGGAGGCCGCGCCTGATCCGGCCTTGGCCCGCGCGCTGATCGACGCCGCCGCCTACCTGGCCGAGGGCGCGCTGGCGTCGCAGGACGGCGAGACTGTCGAGGCGAGCGCGCTGCGCATCGCGCCGCTGCGTCCGCTGGCGTCCGTCGCCATGGAGGCGATCCTCGGCGCGGAGGCGGCTGCGGCGCTGCGGAGCGGCGCCCCGGAGATCATCGACGCCGCTTTGGCGCCGAAGGATCTCGCGAGGGAGCTGCCCACGCCGCTCGCCTCTGGACCGCGGCCGGTGACGTCGGAGCGCCTCCTGGCGCTCTCCCGCGCCGCCGACCGCGCGCTGGAGAGCGAGCCCGAGCAGTTGGTCCTCGACCTCCAAGAGGGTCCTGCGTCGAGCGCGCAGCCGTGAACCGGCTGTTGATCGACGGGGATGATCTGGTGTGGCGGGCGGCCTGCGTTTGCGCCGCGCCCGGAGAGCTTCCGGGCGCGTTGCGGGCGCGGGTCGCTCCACTCCAGGCCGCCTATGGCGCGGACGCGTCTCTGCTGATGGCGCTGGCGGATCGGGCCAATTGGCGCAAGGCGCTCTGGCCCGGCTACAAGGCGCATCGGGCGGCGAAGCCCCGCCCGCCGCTCCTCGGCGCGGCGCGGGACGCGCTCCGCGCGGGCTGGCGCTGCCTATCCCGCCCTGGGCTCGAGGCCGATGACGTGCTCGGCCTGTTGGCCACCGGCGCGGACGTGACGGGGGCGGTGGCGGCGGAAGCGCCGGCCCTGGCGGGGGCGGCGGTCGATAAATTCGCGCAATTGCGGGCGGAGCGCTGGAGCGCGCCGTCATGCGAGGGCGGGCGGGCGATCATCATCTCGCGCGACAAAGACCTCTCCACGGTGCCCGGCTGGCACGGCCGCTTCGATGGAGGCCCGCTCCGCCATGTCACCCCGCGTGAAGCGGACCGCGCCCATCTGCGGTTGTGTCTGTCTGGCGATTCCGCCGACGGATACCGAGGCTGCCCGGGGATCGGGCCCAAGCGCGCGGCCGCTTTGCTTGAGGCGGCCGGCCCGACGGCGGCGGAGCAATGGCGCGCCGTGGTCAACGCCTATTCGCGCGCGGGACTTGGGGAAGAAGAGGCGCTGTTGCAGGCGCGGCTTGCGAGGGTGCTGCGCCAGGGAGAGCTCGACCCCTCCGGCGCGCCGATCCTTTGGCGACCGCCCCTGTGAGCCTGGGGCGGTTACACAAGCGGCAGCACTGCCCCTGAGGCGTCGCTGCTCCAGACCCGGCGGGCTTGGGTCCGCCGGACAAACTCGGCCAGCGTCGCCACATCCTCGGCCAATTGCGCGCCGTGGAGCGAAAAGCTGCTGCGCCCCGCCGCCTCCCGCAGCATCGCCTCGAACGCCTCCGCCGCCACCAGGCGCCGGATCGCCGCGTCCACCCCGGCTTCATCCGTATCGGTCAGCACGATGAGGAAGCCATAGCGCTCGATGCGGCCCCAAAAATCCGGCTGCCGCAGGATCACCGGGGCGAGCCGTCGCATCCGCTTCTCGAGACTGAGCTGTCGATAGCCCCGGGCCGCGCCCTCGGGGCTGCGACGGTCCGTGGTGAGCAGGTTGATCAGGCCGAGCGGACGACCGTAGCGTCGGGCGCGGATCATCTCGACTTCCAGGGACGCCACCAGATGGCTCGAGCGATCCTGAAAGCGCTCGATATTGGACTGGGAGGTCACGATCACGCCGCTCTCCGCGTCGCAATGGCTGTCCGCCTCCAAGTGATCCATCAGCTTCGCTCCCGATCCGCGGAGCGCGCGCCGGCCCATCGAGGGCCACATGCGCGCCACGACGCCTGGACAGACTACCCGGCAAATGTTGTGAACCGCTTGACGCGCCGGGAGGAGCTGGCGGCGCGGAGGGAGAGGGCGGCATGGATGTGCGGCAGGAAGGTGCGGCCGGAGGCCCTGGGATAGCGGCGGACCGCGCCGACGCCTTGGCGTATCGCGCCGACATCGACGGGCTGCGCGCCATCGCCGTGCTCGCGGTGGCGCTGTTCCACGCCGAGATCCCGGGCTTCTCCGGCGGCTTTGTCGGCGTGGACATCTTTTTCGTGATCTCGGGTTTTCTCATCACCCGCATCATCGCCGCCGAGGCCGCGGCGGGCCGGTTCTCTTATCTCCGCTTCTATGAACGCCGGGCCAGGCGCCTCGCCCCGGCGCTGTTCGTCGTGGTGGCGGCGGTGGCCGTGTTCACGCTGCTGTATCGCAGCCCGAGGGACGCCGACATCTTCGGCGAAAGCGTCAGCTTATTCGCCGTGTTCGCGGCGAATTTCTTTTTCTACAACCAGCTCGATTATTTCGGCGACCCGGCCGTCTTCTACCCGCTGCTCCATATGTGGTCGCTGGCGGTGGAGGAGCAGTTCTATCTGATCCTCCCGCCTCTGCTGCTGCTCTTCTGGCGCTTTGGGCGGGGCGGGGCGCTGCTGGCGCTTGGCGCTTTGGCGGCGGCGTCTTTTGCGGCCGCCCTCATCGCCATGTCCCATGACCCGCAGCTCGCCTTTTTCCACACGCCTTTTCGGATGTGGCAATTGCTGGCGGGCGGGCTTCTGGCGCTGGCGCCGCCGCCGCGCTGGAGCGCCGGGACCCGCAACGCCCTCGGCCTGATCGGTCTGGCTTTGGCGCTGGCCCCAGTGGCGCTCTACGACAAGACGACGCTGTTTCCAGGCTTGGCCGCGGCGCCGCCGACCCTGGGCGCTGTGTTGGTGATCGCGGCCGGCCTCGGGCGCGCGGCGGGGCCCAAGGCCAGCGCGCCTTCGCCGTCGTCGACGCGCCTCGGCCTCGGTCCATCCCCCGATCAGCGCTCGCCCGCCGGCGCCGACCCCGCTCCCGCTGCGGAGAACGGACCCATGGGCGGGATCGCCGCGCGCCTGCTGTCGGCGCCGCCTTTGGTGTTCATCGGGCTCTGCTCATACTCGTTCTATCTCTGGCATTGGCCCGCCCTGACGGCGGCGCGGTTTCTCTCCCCCGGCCCCATGGAGAGCCCTTTGTCGATCCCGTCGGCGCTGATGGTGCTGGCGGCGGCGTTCGGCCTCTCCGCCCTCACCTGGGCGTATGTGGAGCGCCCGTTCCGCCGTCCAGGCGGGGTGCTGAGCGGGCGTGGCGTGGCGATTGGCGTCGCGTCCTGCGTCGCCGCGCTCCTCCTGCTCGGCTGGGTCTTGCAAGAGACCCGCGGCCTGCCGGCTCGTTTCCCGTCCCTGGCGCCGATGTTCACCGAAGACGCGCGGCGCTACGGCTTGGCCCCTCAAGACTGCGCCCGCGCGACGCGGCTCGTCCCGGAAGCGTTGCGCGGCGAGATCGACCCGGGCTTCTGCAAGGCCCATGACGCCGGGCCCGATCGTCCGGTGGCGCTGCTTTGGGGGGATAGCCATGCCTGGGCGCTGGCCCCCGGGGTCGCGCGGTGGGCGGAGGCGGCGGACGTCTCGTTGTTTGTCGCCTGGTCCGCCACCTGCCCGCCGCTGCTCGGGGTGGATCGGCCCGTGCAAACCCGCTTCCATGATTGCCGTCGCCATAACGCCGCCGCGCTCCGCCTCGCGCCGGCGCTTGGGGTGGACCAGCTGATCCTGGCCGCGCAATGGAGCCGTTACCACCGCCGGGTGAACCTCACCGCGCGCCTCGGCGAGACAGTCGCCGCCGCCCGCGCCGCCGGGGCCGCGCCGGTCCTGATCGGCGAGACGCCGCCCGCCGGGGTCCACGCGCCGACGGCCTTGTTCCGAGCCGAGATGGTGGGCGCGCCGCCCGGCGCGTTGCCCGAGGATCGGGCGGAGGCGTTGGCGCCCATCGCCGGGTCGGTCGCCGATCTTGAGGCGGCCGCCCGCGCCGCGGCGATCCCGCTGTGGAGCCCCGCGCCGGCCATCTGCCCGCGCGGCGGTTGCGTGTTCCAAGCGGATGATAAAGCGCCGCTCTACGCCGACAGCCATCATCTGAACCGCATCGGCGCGCGTCGCCTTGGGGCCGCCTTGGCGGAGATCCTGGGGCCGCATGATAACCAGGGGGCGGATCCGGGCTAGCCGGCCCGATCCGTCCGCGCCCCCAGCTGAGCGCCCTTCCTGCGCGCGAGGCGGCCCAAGCGCCCCATCGGCGACTGAATCAATCCAAATCAGCCCGTAAAACCGCGGCCTTGAGCTGACGGCGATGCCGGCGCAGCGCCCCTGAGCCGGTGAGTTTGCGGTGGGCCCCCGTGGCCATGCGCCACCACGTTCTTTCCCGCTTCTCAGGCCGCAGCCTGGCGGCGCCCGTCGCCCGACCGCGCCGCGCTTCGGCTCGACCCGGCTCGATGGTGCTCTCCACGTCGGCCAACTCCGCGATCGAGCGCCGTAGCTCCAAGATCGGCGCGCCAGCGATCCAAGGACGGCCGAGCAAATTGTCCCAAGCCTCGAAATAGGCCTCGGTCCGCGCCAAGAGGGCCGCCGCGCCGGCGCGGGTGTAGAACGTCGCGGCGCCGCCCAGGGTCCACTTGCGCCGCAACACGAGCCCCTGTCCGTCGGGCCATTCATGGGCGGCGCGGCCTGGATCATCCCGCAGGTAGGTCAGAAGACGCACGGCGGCCGCCGCTTCGCCGAGCGCCATCAAGCGTTTAACCGTGGCGTCGAACTCGGGGAGCGGGCGCGCGTCGTCTTCGAGCACCACCGCGCATGTCTCGGGCCCAGCCAGAAAAGCTTTGAGAGCCGCCCTATGGCTCGCGAGGCAGCCATGCTCCGCCGCGGTCAACGGGCCCGTCCAGGTCAGCGCCCGGCGGCGGCGCTGATACCCGGGCGGCCCGGTCTCCAGATCAAGCGCCGCGCCGAGCGTCGCCGGGATGAACTCAACCGTCAGCCCCAACGCGTCCGCCCGCGCCGACATCGCCTCACGGCGATCGGTCGAGCGCTCCAGATTGATGCACAGCAGCCGGTAAGGCGCGACGCCCGCCGCTTCTCGGGCCTCCGACGCGCTCCCGGTCATCTCACGCCCAGACGGCGTGCGCTCGCCTTCCACCCTCTCCGACTCCCCAACTGAAAGGACCTGATCCATGTGCAAAGCGCCAAAACAGAAAGCCATTGAGCCGCCCGCGCCGCCTCCGCCGCCGGTCCCCAATCCACCGAGCGCCCCGGCGTTCACAGAAGATCGCCGCCAGCGCGACCGGGAAGGCGAGCGCAGCAGCGAACGTCGGCTGGGTCGCGCCGCGCTGCGGATCGACTTGCAAGCGCCGTCGGCCAGCGGTCAAGGCCTGCGGCTGCCCAATAAGTGACGCTGTTTCGCGCCGCCGCCGGTTTTGGGCCGGCGGCGGCGCGTTCAGCGTCCGCTGGCCGCCTACCCCCTCCTTTTCCCTCTTCTCCATGCGGGAGCACCCTCATGACCAGATCTTCGTTCGGGGCCAGCGGTTCCGCCCCCGGCGCGGCGGCGCGTTACGCCGCCCTTGAAGCCGCGCGCCGCCCCTTTCTGGAGCGAGG
>JBCCTM010000192.1:0-6428 GCA_039198535.1 Pseudomonadota bacterium | reverse complement strand
CGGCCCATGACCCGCGCCAACGTCGCGGTGATCGTGGAGGAGAACGGCCGGCGTGAGCGGGGCTCCGCGGGCCAAGGCGGCCGCGCGCTTTACGGCGATCTGGCGACGCAGGGCGGTCTGCAAGCGCTGGCGCGGGAGGCCGTGCGCCAAGCGGTGGTGAATTTGGAGGCGCAGGAGGCGCCGGCGGGCGTGATGCCCGTGGCGCTTGGGCCGGGCTGGTGCGGGATCCTGCTGCACGAAGCCATCGGCCATGGCCTGGAAGGGGATTTCAACCGCAAGAAAACCTCCGCCTTTTCAGAGCTCATGGGCCAGCGAATCGCCTCGCCCGGCGTCACGGTCGTTGATGACGGCACGGTGCCGGACGCCCGCGGCTCCCTCAATATCGACGACGAGGGCACGCCCTCCAACCGCACCGTGTTGATCGAGGACGGCGTGCTGGTCGGCTACATGCAAGACCGGCAAAACGCTCGGCTGATGGGCGCGCCGGGCTCCACAGGCAATGGCCGGCGGCAGAGCTACGCCCACGCGCCCATGCCGCGCATGACCAACACCTACATGCTCGCCGGCGCCCACGCGCCTGAAGAGGCCATCGCCGCCGTGGAGGATGGGATCTACGCCACCCATTTCGGCGGCGGGCAGGTCGACATCACCAGCGGCAAGTTCGTGTTCGCCTGCACGGAAGCCTATCGCGTGAAAAACGGCCGCATCCTGCATCCCGTGAAGGGGGCCACGCTAATCGGCGACGGGGCGACGGCCCTGCGCGGGATCCGCATGGTGGCCGACGACATGGCGCTCGATCCGGGGATTGGCACTTGCGGGAAGAACGGCCAGGGCGTGCCCGTCACCGTGGGCCAGCCCACGCTCGTGATCGATGGGCTCACCGTCGGCGGCAGCGCAGTCACCTGACGAGAAGAAAGCGCCGCTGAAGCGCGATGCGCCGCGGGCTCGCCATGCCCGCGCCCCAATGCGGCGTGAGCGCTTCGCCCGGGAGGCGGCGCGCAGCGCACGGGGCGCGCTGCAGATGGAGCCGGCGACCATGAGCAGCGGTCATACGCAACCGCGCGAGCGCAGCGCGTTCAGCGCCCCGTTTCCGCGGGCGGCGGCCCGGCCGCACCCCAAGCGCGCTCGGCGGGTATGGCCCGCTTATTTGCGGGGGAGGCGCACCTCTGGCGCGCCGCTGTTCGGCCGGGATTTCTGGCCGCGCCGTCAAGCGGCGCCGATGCGGCGGGTGGCGCTGGCCATGCTCGCGGCGCCGCTCGTCCCGCTGGCGCTGACGATCGTTTTGGGCGGAGCGCTTTATTTTCTGACTGAGCCGATCATTGAGGCGTGGCGTATGACCTGGCGCACCGCCTGGTCCCTCGCCTCCACGCTCTATCTGCCGCTCGCCACGGGGGCCGGCATCGCCTTCGCGACGCTTTGGGCGCTGAGACTGCGGTCTCGTCGAGCCTTCGCGACCGCCGGCGCCACCCTCGGCCTCTGCGCGGCGATCGTTTTGTTCTTCCTGGACCGCGAGGCCGCGACGCCCGTGATCATCGGCTATGCCGTTCTGTCCGGCGCGCTGACGCTGCTGGCGGCCCGAAGCCTCGCCGGCGTCCGCGCCCGCCGCGCCGGGTGAGCGAGGGCCGGAATTTTCCCGGTTCCATTGCTTGCGGTGAGGTGACGGGATAAATACGTGAGGTGAGCCCGAACCCGAGATCGGAGCGCCTCGCCCATGAGCGCAACGCCTGACCCGTCGACAGCGCCATCCGCCGCCCTCAAACGGCGCTTCGCCATCGCCCTATGCGCCACGCCGCTGCTGATTGGGGGCTTCGGAGGCGTCATGATGCTGCTAGCGCCGTTGTTCAGCGGCGATGTGCAATGGGGCCTTCGCGAAGTCGGGCAGGTGCTCGGCGTCTCCGCCCTGGCGGGGGCTTTGAGCTATTTCACCGCGGGCGGCGTCTGCTTCTGGATCCTGGCGCGGCGCGGCGAACGCAGAGTGATCGCTTTCGTTGGGATGGCGTTCGTGGCGAATTTCTTCGCAATCCTGCTCGTTACGGTACCCGTCTTCCTGTTCAGCATTTTTATGGCTCCAACGCACTGGAATGCGTTCGGGACGACCTTAATCGTGATGTTTGTCCACGCGGCTGGGTTCGTCTTCGCGCCTCTCTACGGCGCGGTGTTCGGAGCGATCTTCCGGGCCCTGGACGGCCAGCGCCAAACCTTCGCCGCTTGCGCGGCGCCTTGAAGCGCTTAGTCTCGGGCCTGTCTCCGGGAGAAGCCCAGTCCGTTCAACCCATGACCAATTAACCCATCACCGATCAACCCATGACCGATCAACGCTTGCGCACACGACAATCGCTGCAGCTTTCCCTGCGCTCCGCCTTCGCGGTAGCCCTGATCGCCACACCCGCGCTGTTTGGCGGCGGCGGTTTTTTGCTGTTTGTTCTTTTCCGGTTTATCGGCGGCGATGAGACAGGGCTGGCCGAGCTGTTCATGTGGATCAGCCTGATCATCGCCTTCTCAGCGCCGTTCGGCGCGCTCACCTATCTCACCGTCGGCGCCTGGCGCTTCTGGCGGGCGGCGAAGAGAGGGGAGACTGAGCCCAAACACTATGCGTGGCAGGGCTTTATCGCGAATTTCATCGGCGCAGGCTCCTCGACGCTGCTCGCCTCGCCGCTCCTGATCTTCTTTGCAGGCTCCGGCGTTGTCGGCGCGGTGGCGATTTGCGTCCTCGTCCACGCCTTCGGGCTCGTCTTCGCTCCGCTTTACGGGCTGGTGTTCGGCTGGATCCTCACCCGCATCACACACGATCTCAGCGCCCGGGACAGCATGCTGGAGCAGGCTGAAGCGGTCTTCCGCTGAACGCGCGGCGGCTTAGAAGCTATAGGTGTCGAAGAGCGGCTCGAATTTCTGCGCCCACTCCCCCCGCCACCGGCGCAGGATCTCATCGGACAGCGTCTCACCGCTCTCCGCCACTTGCCTCAGTTCATTGAGAAAATGCGTCTCATCCGTATCGAAGTCGCCGGCCTTGGCCCGCGCCCTGAGCCCGGCCGCGGCGATCTCCAGAACCTCCAACGCAAAGTCCTGGAGGGACCGGCCCCGGATCTGCGCCCGCAGCCCAACATCCGCGGCGTCCCGGCGCAGCGCCAACCGCTCTTCTTGGGTCCAGCCCTTGACCAAATCCCAAGCGGCGTCGAGCGCGCCCTGGTCGTACAACAGGCCGACCCAGAACGCCGGCAACGCGCAGATCCGGCGCCACGGCCCGCCATCGGCGCCTCGCATCTCCATGAAGCGCTTGATCCGCGCCTCCGGGAACAGCGTGGTCAAATGATCCGCCCAGTCGGAGAGGGTCGGCGTCTCGCCCGGCGCGGCGGCCAGGCGGCCGTCCAAAAAGTCCCGGAAAGATTGGCCTGACGCGTCGATGTATCGGCCGCCGCGAAACACAAAATACATCGGCGTATCGAGCGCATAGTCGACCCAGCGCTCAAAGCCGAAGCCCGGTTCGAACACGAAGGCGGGGATCCCGGTGCGGTCCGGGTCCACATCCCGCCAAATCCGCCCACGCATGCTCACATGACCGGAGGGTCGACCGTCAATCAGTGGGGACGCGGCGAACAGCGCCGTGGCCAGCGGCTGGAGCGACAACCCCACCCGCAGCTTCTGGACCATGTCCGCCTCATCGGCGAAATCCAGGTTCACCTGGATGGTGCAGGAGCGGAACATCATGTCGAGGCCGTGGGAGCCCACCTTCCGCATATAGGCGCGCATGATGTCATACCGGCCCTTCGGCATCACCGGCATATCGTCCAACCGCCAATGCGGCGCGACGCCCAGGCCCAGAAATTTCACCCCGATCTCGCCTGCGACCTCTTTTACCTCCGCGAGATGCTGGTTGGCCTCCTCACAGGTATGATGGATCGTCTCCAGCGGCGCGCCGGAGAGCTCCAGCTGACCGCCCGGCTCCAGAGAGACATTCGCCCCGTTCTTCTGAAGACCGATGATCCGGCCGGCTTCCTCCACCGCGCGCCAGCCAAACTGGTCCCTCAAGCCCTCCAACACGGCGCGCACGGAGCGCGGACCCTCATAGGGCAGCGGGCGCAGCGTATCCGCGCAATAGCCAAACTTCTCGTGCTCCGTGCCGATCCGCCAAGCGGCGCGCGGCGTACAGCCGGCTTCGAGATACTCGGCGAGCTGCGCGCGGCTCTCGATGGGGCCGCCGCCCTGCTGGGGTATCGACATGGCGTCCCTCCCACCCGGTCCAGGCCAGTCGCCGCCCAGATCCTTCGCCGATCTTCTTCTTCGCCCGCCTTGGCGATGGCCCCGGTCGTGCGCGCATCTTTTGCGCGCAAGAGCGCCAGCCTTAGGCGGGGGCCTCCCCGCTGTCCAGACACGCCTCTGGGGCGGCGGCGCTCCAATCGCCTTGCGCCGCTTGCCAAAGGGCGATGGCGGCGGCCGCCGCGGTGTCGGCCCTAAGGATGCGCGGCCCCAGCGCGACCGGGCGCACAAACGGCGCGGCCCGCAACGCCCGCGCCTCGTCGAGGGAAAACCCGCCCACGGGGCCAATCAGGATCGCCGCCGGAGGGGGCGCGGCCTGCTCGATCATGGGACGCGCCTGCCGGGTCTCGTCGCAGAAATGGAGCGCTCGGTCGGGAGGCCACCCCTCGAGGACCGCGCGGAGCGGCGCGGCCTCAACCACCTCGGGCACGAACACCGTTCCACATTGCTCCGCCGCTTCAATCGCATGGGCGCGCAACCGATCGGCGCGCACCCTTGCCGTCTGGGTGCGCTCGGTGATCACCGGAAGCACCCTTCGGCAACCGAGCTCGCAGGCCTTCTCGACAATGAAGTCCGTCCGCGCCTTTTTGATTGGCGCGAAGAGCAGCCAAAGATCGGGCGGCGGCGAGGGCGGACGCGTCTGCGCCTGTAAGCTCAACGTCACCGCGCGTTTGGCCATACCGCTGATCTCGGCGCGCCATTCGCCGTCTCTGGAGTTGAACGCCAGCACCGCGTCACCTTGCCGCAACCGCATGACATTGCGGAGATAATGGGCGATCTCCGCCGGCGCTTGGATCGCCGCGCCCGCCGCGAGATCCATATCTAAATGCACGCGCACCGGCGCGCGCCCGGCCCCATGAGGCTCAGACATCGGCGCGTCGGACGGGGCGGGGAGAGAAGCGTTGACCATCACGCCAGCCTAGGAGAGCAAGCCCGCCATGGCGAGCATGGGAAATCAAACAAGGTCCGGCGGCGGACCGGCCCCCGGGGCCGTGGCGGACGCGCCGGCGGGCAACTGGGTTGACCGCTACGCGGAGCCCGCGGTGCGGCCCTATTTGCGCCTGATGCGCGCAGATCGGCTGATCGGCGCGTGGCTGCTGATGTTGCCGGGATGGCAAGCGATCGCCTTGGCCGGCGGCTGGGCGGAGTGGAGCGTGCAAAGCAGCCGGCTCGCGACCTTCGGCTGGGTCCCGGTGGCCTGGTTGTTTGTCGCTTTCGCGCTCGGGGCCGTGCTGATGCGCGGCGCGGGCTGCGTCTTCAACGATCTGATGGACCGGGACATCGACGCCAAGGTGGCGCGGACCCAATCTCGCCCGCTCGTGTCCGGCGACGCCACCGTGTTCGGCGCGCTGGCCTTGCTGGCGACGCTCTGCGCGGCCGGTCTGGCGATCCTGAGCAGCTTCAACAGCTTCGCGGTGATGGTCGGGCTGATGGCGGCGGTTCCGGTGGCCATCTACCCCTTCATGAAGCGGATCACCCATTGGCCCCAGGCGGTGCTCGGCCTGGCGTTCGGCTGGGGCGCGCTGCTCGGCTGGGCCGCCATGACCGGCGGGCTGCACGCCCCCGCCATCGCCCTCTACGCCAGCGTGTTCGCCTGGGTGATCGGCTACGACACGATCTACGCGCATCAGGACCGGGAGGACGACGCGCTGATCGGCGTCCGCTCGACGGCCCTCCTGTTCGGTCAGCGCACCTGGGTGGCGCTCCTGTGGTTCTACGGCTTCTCCGTGGCGTTCGCCGGCCTCGCCGGGGCGCTGGCCGAGCTTGGGCCGTGGTTCTGGGTCGGCCTCGCCGCCTATGCGCTGCATCTGGTCGGACAAGTGGCGCGGCTCGACGTCAACGACCCCGATCTCTGCTTGCATCTGTTCCGCTCAAACCGAGAGGCCGGGCTTCTCCTGCTCGCCGCAATCGTCCTCGGATCGTTGTAGAGAGGCGGCGCAGCCTTTCCCGCGGCGGGTCGGTTTAGTCCCCTCCGTTCGGAGCCGCTTGGCGCCCAAGGAAGCGACGGGTCGAGAGAACGGGGCAAAAGGTCGTAGGAGGCGTTTATCGGCGGAGCCGACGCGGAACGCGCCCTTGCGGCGAGCCGTCGGCCCGTCGAGGCTCGGCCCGTCGAGGTTCGGCCCGTCGAGGCGTCGGGGCGAAGCGGCTCCGGGCGTAGGGGACGTTCCCTCCGT
>JBCCTM010000191.1:0-6483 GCA_039198535.1 Pseudomonadota bacterium | reverse complement strand
GGCTCGTTGGTGAAAGCGGTTTGCGACACGAGCTGGATCCGTCCGGACGGCGTCCGATCGATATCGAGCCCGAAGCTGTCCAGCGGGAACACGGTGTCGGTCGTGACGCAGACCCGCAGGAACATGATCTCATTGGAGCCCCCGGCGCTAAAGGCCGCTGCGGGCTGCAGCCCCGTGTCGGCGCTGTCCCGGCAGGAGGCGTTATCCGTCGGCGTCGCGCCGAAATCGGCGATGGGCCGCGCCTCGACCATGATATTTTCTTCGCAGTCGGTGAAAAATGGCGCGTTCTCGCAGATGAAGCCTTCCAGTTGCGGCGCGGTGATCGCCCCGCCTTGCGCAGCGCCGGTATAGATGAAGCGCGAGGCCTGGGCGACGGCGTCATCGAAGGTGACGATCTTCAGCACCAGATAGCTGAGCTCGAAGATCGCCATCAGAAGCGTGAAGAACAGCGGCAATGCGAGCACAAATTCGACCGTGGTCGAACCGTCCTCGTCTTTCCGCCATCGGCGCATGTTCCGCAGCATCGTCACACTCCCTGGGATGACGGTTCGCCTCACCCGGTGATCCGCAAGGCGTTGATGGACGCGGCGATCGAAGAGAACGCCTCGCTGATGTCGAGGCTCTCGACAAAGAAGTACTTGCTCGCGTCGGAGGCGCATTCGGCCAGCAGCTTGTCCGGGTTGCTGTTGCGCCGGATTTGGAAGCCCACCGTGTAGACGATGATGTTGTCGGCCTTCGCCAGGTTGCAGATTTGGCGGAACTGACCGGAGCCGGTGTTGCCCCCGACCTCGCTGTTGGGGTTGCCGCCCCGCAGGATCCACTGCTCATTGGGGTTGCGGGAGCGGACATCATTGAAATCCAGCACCCGCGCCTGCCCGGTGATCCCGCCATCGGTCATGAGCACGAGGATCTTGATGGTCTCCTCGCCATGATTGGCGGGACGCTGCGGGAAGTTCCCACCCAAGCGACCGCGCCATTGCGGCGAGAGCGCCTTATAGCCCCACATGGCGCCAATGTTCATGCCGGTACCGTCCGAAAGCGTGAAGTTTTGGATGCGCGCCCGCAGGTCGCCGGGCCGGTTGCTGTTGAGCAATACTGCGCTCTCTTCTTCAGGACACCACGGATTGAAGTTTCGGTACTTCCAAAAATGTGGCAGCTGGGAACGCGACTGTAGCGGAATCACATCGCCATTATTGTAGTCCGCCCGCGCCGCTTCGACGCAATAATCACCATCTGAGAAGCGGAAGCCGCCCGTCGGCACCCCGTCGCCGATCGCGTAATCGGCGCTGGAGGGATCGACAGTCGCAGCGCCAAGCGGCGTCGCCAGCTCGTCGAACAGGTCGCGCCCGATGTTCACGGTGCCGCCGAAGGGCACAAGGTTGATCGACGTGTAATCCGCGCGGTCGTCCCGCAGCATCGTCTCGACGAAATCCGTCGCCGCGATCTTCAAATTGCTCAGGCGGCCGCCGGACATGGAGGTCGACACGTCCAGAACCATGGAGATCTCGATGTCCTGCGTCGCCTCGAACGCGGACACGGACGCCGTGATGTCCACCTCGTCGATGCCGATCACGCCGAGAAAGAAGGTGGGCACGCTGGCGGTGGCGGTCAGCTCCGTCAGCCGCGAGTTCAATGAGTTCCGGGTGTCGATGCTGAGCTGGAGCGTGTTGGCGAGATACGCGTCATGGGACGCGTTGGCGACGATATATTCGTCGATCAAGGTCCGCGCGTCGTTCACATTCCGCAGCGACGCCGAAGCCAACGCCGCGCTCTCGAGGGCGCGGGTCAGGGTTTGCTTCGAGTTCAGCGTGCGCGCCAGATCGACGCCGGCCCCGGTCATTAACAGAGCCGTCGGCAGCGCGACGGCGAACAGAGTGTTGAACGCTCCGCGGCGGTCGCGCAACAATTTGCCAAGCATGCTGGTCTCCGGTCGACGCTTTGACGACAAAATTGGAGCCGAACATTAAAACTTTGGGGGTTACACCCTCCTAAAGATTGGACGCTTCGATTGAAAATTCATGCTGAATGATCTTTAATACTTCTATTCGAAAGGGGTTTTGGAAGGATCAGGCCGTGCGTGAGCGCAATAGACGGCCGCCGGCGCCCAGGCTTCGCTTGGGCCATTGGCTGCCCTCAATCCTCACTGGAGGCATCACGCTTTTGATCCCAGCGCTCTTGATCACAGCGGAGCGGATCGAAGCGCGGCGATTGGCGCAGGAGGCGGCGATCGCCGCAGAAGCCGCTGACCTCGGACCCGACTGCGCGCGGGATCTCAGCGACGATCTGTGTCTGTGCAAGGATTTTGACACGCAAGCCCAGGCTGTGGCCTATGTCAGCGCGTTAGAGGCGCTGGGGCGTGCGCCGCGGGGACGTTTCGGGCTGTTCACGGATGACAGCGACACGCCCTGCGCCCATTTGCCCGAGCGATAGCCGCCGTCGCCACCGCTCCGCTGGGCGGTCCGCCGCGCGGTCCGATGCGCGGCGGTGAGCAGCTGACGCGGATCTCTCGATCCGCACGCCACTTATCCGGTCGACAGCGCGCCGGAGAGCCATCTAAACGGCTGATTGGGGAGCCGCCCCGCAGAACGGGCGGACATGAGAAACGACGAGGACGTGACATGAAGATCTTGGCGCCGGTCAAACGCGTGATCGACTACAATGTGAAAGCCCGCGTGAAAGCGGACCAGACGGGCGTGGACCTTGCCAATGTGAAAATGTCCATGAACCCGTTCGACGAAATCTCCGTCGAAGAAGCCATCCGTCTCCGAGAGAAGGGCGTCGCGACCGAAATCGTCGCAGTGTCCATCGGCGTGAAACAGTCGCAAGAGACCTTGCGCAACGCGCTCGCCATGGGGGCGGATCGCGCCATTCTAATCGAGGCGGCCGACAGCGTCGATACGGATATTGAGCCGCTGGCGGTGGCGAAGCTTCTCGCCAAGGTCGTTGAGGCGGAGCAGCCGCAGCTCGTTTTGATGGGGAAGCAGTCGATCGACAACGACATGAACGCGACCGGACAGATGTTGGCGGCGCTCCTGGGCTGGCCGCAGGCGACGTTTGCGTCGAAAGTCGAGATCGACGGCGACAGCGCCGTGGTCACCAGAGAGGTGGATGGCGGTCTGCAGACCATCAAAGTGGCGACGCCCGCGATCATCACTGTCGATTTGCGCTTGAATGAACCGCGCTATGCGACGCTGCCCAACATCATGAAGGCGAAGAAGAAGCCGCTCGAAATCAAGACCCCGGCCGATTACGGCGTCGACGTCTCGCCGCGCTTGACCACGGTGAAGGTGACCGAGCCGAAAGAGCGGGAAGCCGGCGTGAAGGTGGAGAGCGTGCAAGAGCTCGTGAGCAAGCTGAAGGACGAGGCCGGCGTCATCTAACAACCGGCTCAAGGAGACACGGGCCTGGCCGCGACGTCGGGCCAAATGACGGATTTGGAGGAAAACAATGAGCGTGTTGGTACTCGCCGAGATTGACAACGGCGTTCTCAACGAAGCCACGCAGAAGGCTGTCTCCGCGGCGGCCAAAATGGGTGGCGACATCCATGTGCTTTGCGCCAGCGAAGGCTGCGGCCCCGCTGCGGAACAGGCGGCGAAGATCGAAGGCGTTTCGAAGGCCTTCTGCGCCGACGACCCGAGCCATGGTGCGAAGTTGGCCGAGCCGATCGCGGCGCTCATCGCCTCCAAGGCCGCCGACTACACGCATCTGGTCGCGCCGGCGACCATGAGCGGCAAGAACATCATGGCGCGCGTCGCCGGCCTTCTGGACGTGATGATCATCTCCGACATCACCGACGTGATTGACGCCGACACCTTTGAGCGGCCGATCTACGCCGGAAACGCCATGGCGGTGGTTAAAAGCGGCGACGCGAAGAAAGTCGTGACGACCCGCACCTCAACCTTCCCGGCCGCTCCGCTCACGGGCTCCGCTCCGGTCGAACAGATCAGCGCCGTGGCGGCGGATGCGAAGTCCGAATATGTGAGTGAAGAAAAGGCCGTCAGCGATCGCCCGCAACTCACCTCCGCCAAGACCATCGTGTCCGGCGGCCGGGCGTTCGGCTCTGAGGAGAACTTCGCCCTGGTCGAGCGCATCGCCGACAAGCTGGGCGCCGCAGTCGGGGCCAGCCGCGCCGCGGTGGATAGCGGGTATGCGCCTAACGACTATCAGGTTGGACAGACCGGCAAGGTCGTGGCGCCGGATCTGTACATCGCCATCGGCATTTCTGGCGCGATCCAACATCTGGCCGGAATGAAAGACAGCAAGGTCATCGTCGCAATCAATAAAGACGATGAAGCGCCGATCTTCCAAGTCGCCGATTACGGATTAGTCGCGGACCTTTTCGAGGCCGTACCGGCTTTGGAAGCTGAGCTTGAGAAAGTGCTCTAAGTAAGCGCCACGCCTTTAGAATACTGAGCTCGCCCCGTCTGGGGCGGGCTTTTTTATTATGCGCGGCGCTTCGATGCGGACGCGCGCGGCGCAGGCGTTATGCCGCAATGCGGCAAGCCACTGGTCTATCTGCGGAAAGGTGGCTTGACCAAACCCACAGCCCGCTCACTATGGGAGCCACGACGCGCGGGTCGGCCCTCTCTCTTGGGCGCGCCCCATGGTTTAACTTAGGCACGTGAGGAGCCCCAATGGCTGACCTGGCGCCTGGTGTGAAACAAGTGGGCGTGATCGGCGCCGGTCAAATGGGCGTCGGCATCGCCCATGTGTTCGCCGTCGCCGGCTACGAGGTGATCCTCAACGACATCGATGAAGAGCGGCTCGCGGCCGGTATGCGAGACGTCGCGGCGAATTTAGACCGCCAGGTCCGCCGCAACCAGCTGTCCATCGATATGAAGTCATCCGCGCTCAGCCGGATTTCTTCAGCCTCCGCGCTGTCGGGGCTCAGCGACGCCGATCTCCTGGTCGAGGCGGCGTCCGAGGATGAGGCGACCAAGCGGGCGATCTACGCCGAGCTGACACCGCTGCTGAAGCCCGAGGCGATCCTGACCACCAACACGTCATCGATCTCCATCACCCGCCTCGCCTCCGCCACAGACCGCCCGGGCAAGTTCATGGGGCTGCACTTCATGAACCCGGCGCCGCTGATGCAGTTGGTGGAGCTGATCCGCGGCATCGCCACGGAGGAGCAAACGTTCCTGACGATGAAGGCGGTGGTGGAGAGCCTCGGCAAGACCATGGCGAGCGCCGAGGATTTCCCGGCCTTCATCGTCAATCGTATTCTCCTGCCCATGATCAATGAGGCGGTCTACACGCTCTATGAGGGCGTCGGCACGGTGGAGGCCATCGATACGGCCATGAAGCTCGGGGCCAACCATCCGATGGGCCCGCTGGAGCTTGCAGATTTCATCGGCCTCGACACCTGCCTCGCCATCATGAACGTGCTGCATGACGGGCTGGCGGACACGAAGTATCGGCCCTGCCCGCTTCTGGTGAAATATGTCGAGGCGGGCTGGCTCGGCCGGAAGACCGGACGCGGCTTCTACGATTATCGCGGCGAAACCCCGTCGCCCACGCGCTGAGCACGGTGTAGACCTCAGCGGATGGGTCGGCCGGTCTCCCATGGGTCCGGGACCTTCCTGCGAGGTCACATCATATGAGACAATGGGCGACACGCTTCCTGATGGCGTTCTCCATGGCGGCGGCGCTCGGTGTGCCGGCGGGGCACGCTTGGGCGTTAAACTGGCGGATCGCGCCGGATCAGAGCCAGATCACCTTCGACTACACAGAAGACGGCGCGCCCGCCCAAGGCCGCTTCGAGCGCTTTGAAGGACTGGGGGAGTTCGATCGCGCCCGCCCGCAACGCGCGCGGCTGGATCTGACCATCGAAATCGACAGCATTCAGCTCTCCAGCGGGTTCAGATCCAGCTTTGTGAAGACCGAGACCTGGTTTGACGCGGAGAATTTCCCCGAGGCCCGCTTCAAGCTCGAGGAGATCGCCCTGGCCGATCCTGCCACGCCCGCGCCCGCGGAGGGCGAGACGGCGCGCTACCGGGTTGCGGGTGTTTTGGAGATCAAAGGCGCCGAACAAGAGGTCGATACGGTGATCGATCTCACCTTGGAGGCGCGCCGCGCCCGCGCCGTGGGCTCGGTCGCCTTCAAGCGCAGTGATTTCAGCATCGGCGACCGCATCGGCGGTTTGTTCGTGGAGCTGGGCGACGAGATCATCGTCAACTTCGACATCATCGCCAACCGCCTTTGAGCGCAGCCCCTCCGCTTTGATCAACGGGGCGCCGCGGCGCGGCGCAGGCGGTCATTAATCGCCCGGCCTAAACCTTGTTCCGGGATCGGCGCGACGGCGATCCGGGCGGGCGTCTCGGCGATCTGATCGAGGCGGCGCAGGGCGGCGAAAAGGTTGGCTGCGGCTTCGGTCAAATCGCCAGCAACCGAAAGGTTCAGTGCTGCTTCAACCGGGCCAAACCCAAGCAGGACTTCGCCCTCTTCTGCGGAGGCTGCGTTCAAACGCACCCTGCCCTGCGG
>JBCCTM010000190.1:0-6507 GCA_039198535.1 Pseudomonadota bacterium | reverse complement strand
CGCCGCGAAGCCAACGCCGAGCGCGGCGAACACGGCGAAGGCGGTGAACGCGTCTTGCGTCAGCGCGTAGCCGAGCGCGGCGCCCATGAATGGGGCTGTGCAGGGCGAGGCGACCAGCGCCGCTAGGACGCGGGTGATTTCTTCACCGGGGTGCTCGCCGCATTGGTCGCCTCGCCCTGCACCGCGCCGTTCATGGGCGCCGCGCTTGGCTACGCGCTCACGCAGGACGCCTTAACCGCCTTCGCCGTGTTCGCGGCGTTGGGCGTCGGCTTTGCGGCGCCTATTGTTCTTTTGTCGACGTCGCCCGCCATGGCGCGTCTGGCCCCGAAGCCCGGGGCCTGGATGATCAGGTTTCGCCAGGCGCTGTCCTTCCCGATGTTTCTCGCCGCCGCATGGCTGTTTTGGGTGCTGGCGAACCAAGCGGGCGTCGACGCCTTGTTCGCCGCGCTGGCCGGCGCCGTGGCGCTGTCCTTCGCCGCTTGGGCCCTGGGCGTGGGCTTTCCTGACGGGCGCTTTGGACGTTGGGCCGCAGGCGGGGCGGCCGCGGTGGCGATCCTCTGTGCGGCGCTCGCCCTCACGCCCCTCCAAGGCGGGGTCGAGGCGGGGGCCTCCAACGCAGACGCGCGCCAGGCTTCCGAAGACGCGAGATCCGCCGCCATCGGCGACCCGACGCCCTTCGCCGCCGCGCGCCTCGCCGCCTTCCGCGCGGAGGGCCGGACAGTGTTCTTGAATGTCACGGCCGATTGGTGCGTCAGTTGTAAGGTCAATGAACTCAATGTGCTCAATGGCGAGCGTTTTGAGACGCTGCTCGCCCAGGCGGACGCGGCCTACATGCTCGGCGATTGGACGCTGCGCGATGAAGCGATCACCGACCTATTGCGTGGGTTCGGCCGCATCGGCGTTCCCCTTTACGTGGTCTACCCCGGCGATGGCGGCGCGCCCCGCGTCCTGCCGCAAATTCTGACCCTTGGGATCGTCTCCGACGGCTTAGGGCTTGAAGCGGAGCCGCGGCGCGCCGATGGGGCCGTCGGCGGAGCGGCGGCGAGCCCCGGCTGATCCGCTCGCCCTCAACGGCTTTCTCACCCCGCGCGCTTTGGTCACCCGTAAAAAGCGTGGGCGTTTTCAGATGGTTAAGCGCACACTCGCGATCGGGCGGTCGACGCACTGTTGCTTTCCCGCCGCCAAGCGCCATGTTGGGTGTGTTACGCGTTGACGATAGGGGGGCGTTTGATCGCCTTGTCGACTGACTGGATACAATGTCAGGTCATAACCCGCTGAAAAAGCGGCGGCCAGGCGAGAGAGCGAAAGATAAGTATGAACCTGCATGACCATAACGCCTTCAAAGAAGGCGATCGGGACCATGACGCCGAAGCTCTGCCCATGGAAAGGCCGAGCCAGCAGGAAGCCGAAGACGCCGTGCGGACCTTGCTCCGCTGGGCCGGCGACGACCCTGATCGCGAGGGTTTGCTCGACACGCCGGGCCGCGTCGCGCGCGCCTATCGCGAGTGGTTCAAGGGCTATGAGGAAGACCCGGTCGCCTATCTCCAGCGGACCTTCGAAGAGGTCGAAGGCTATGACGAGATGGTCGTGTTGCGGGACATTCGATACGAGAGCTACTGCGAGCATCACCTCGCGCCGATCATTGGCGTGGCCCATGTAGGCTATATTCCAACCGACCGGGTGGTTGGCATCTCAAAGCTCGCCCGCGTCGTGGAGACCTACGCCAAACGCCTGCAGGTGCAGGAGAAAATGACGGCGCAGATCGCCAAATCCATCGATGAGGTGCTGAGCCCCTTGGGGGTCGCGGTGGTCGTCGAGGGCGAGCATCACTGCATGAGCACCCGGGGCGTACACAAGCCCGGCGTCAGCATGGTGACGAGCACAATGCTCGGGACCTTCCGCAGCAACGCGACCACGCGGCGGGAATTCCTCGACTATATCGGCAACCCGGTGAACCGGAATATGCGCTGATCAGCGCCCTCGCCGCGCCTGGCGTTCGAGCGCTCCGCCATATGATGGCGGGGCGCTTATTTTTTGCCTGTCATGCGGCGGGAGCCCGGCGCGCCAAATTCGCCGGTGAAACGGCGCGGACCAGGGGCCCCGCATAACGCGCGATGGCCTCGCGCACATCGTCAGACGTCTCAGAAGCCAGATCGGGCTCCAATCGACCGGCCTCTGGTTCAGGCGTCGCTTCCGCCGGGACCCTCGCTCGATCCGCTTGCAGCGTGGCGGCCGCCTCTGCAGCGGTCTCTGCGCCGCCTCCCGCTTCGCGCCTCTCATCAAGCTGGCTCGCGTGCTCCAGCAGCGCCAGCGCCCTTTCTGTCAGCAAATAGCCTGGCGTCTCCGCCGGTTCTGCGAGGGGCGCCCCTTGTGGCGACGCGCCGGCCGCGGCCATCGGGACGGCGAGCCCGCGGCGGTAAAGCGCGAAACACAGGCGGCGGATCTCCGGCCAACGGTCCGCGGCGGCGGCGTCGGGCTCGCTCGGAAAGCGCAGTTCGCCGGCCATTCGGGGGGCGAGCCAGGCTGAAACCGCTTTAAGCCCTCCCTTCTGCCCGGGGTTAGGCGTCTCAGAAGGCGGCCGAAGCGCTTGGAAGGCGGCCTCCAGCGTCTCCCCCCGCCGATCAGCGGGGCCGAGATGCTGGAGCACGAAATCGAGATCGTCGGAGATCGCCTCCGCTCGCCGCCGCGCCGCTTCCTCCTGCGCGATCTCTGTCTCCTCAAGATAAGCGCGCAGCGCGGCGAGCACGCGCTTTTTCACCAGGAAAACCAGGGCCC
This sequence comes from Pseudomonadota bacterium, assembly GCA_039198535.1. Classification (GTDB taxonomy): domain Bacteria; phylum Pseudomonadota; class Alphaproteobacteria; order Rhodobacterales; family Rhodobacteraceae; genus JALEGB01. The sequence continues at coordinate 3,732 of JBCCTM010000190.1, read as the reverse complement.
CGCCGCCGGGAGCCGGCGCCCCCCGCTTCGGCTTTTTACGCTCCGCCAAACGCTTCTCGGTCTGGAGCAGCAGGAACTGCCGGACACCGCCTTGGAGATCCGCAGGCGCCGCGTCGATGCGCACCTCGCCCACATGGCGGCTATCCTCTGTCGGCTCGACGATGTTGAGAATGGTCCGCGCGATGGCGAAGGGATCGTCCGATTTAAGGGACAGGGCCCGGCGCGCGTCTTCGATGTCCCGCTTAGCGAAGCCGCGTCCAAACGCGCGGCCCATCTCGCTCGTCACGCTGACCGCGCCGATCAGACCGGACAGCAGAACAAGAATGTCGATGAAGAGCGCGATGCCGAGGGCGAAATAGCTGAGCTTATCTCCGTCGCGCCACGCATTGACCGTTTTCACAAAGGCGGACGCGTCGTCGGCCTCCTCCAGCGTCAAGCGGTCGAGCGCCGCGCGCACATCCGTCAGCTCGGAGGCCGGCAGGCCGGATAGCGCGGCGCAGGCCCGACCATGGGCGACCCCGTCGGCGAAGGTCATCTCGCTGATTACCGGAGCCGACGCTCCGCCCACGACGCATTGCGCCACCACAGCGGCGCTGGCTTCCGCCGCTCTGCGGAGGGCGGCCACGGGCGTGGCGATCGCATCCCGCGCGCAGGAGAGCATCGCCCCGCCAGGCTGGGACGCGCCCACGCTCTTCAGATTGTCCAGCAAAATCTCGCAGCGCGCCGCGGCGGCGTCGAAAAAGGCGATGTCGAAACTTGTCTCAAACCGCGCCAGATCCGCGCGCAGCGCCGCGACTTCCCCAGCCACGTCCCCCGCCTCGCCGACGCTGAGCCGCTCCGCCCGTTCTTGCAACTGCGCGCGCCGCGCCTCGAGCAACCCTTGCTTCGCGCTGTCGGCGTCCTCCACGCCGGTTGCGGCGATTTCTATGCGGAGGCGCTCGATCTCCGCGTCTGTTTCGCCCAAGCGGTCGGCAGCGGTGGAGAGGAGGCGCTCTTTGGTTTCAAGTTCGGCCTCCAGCACCGCTTTTTCGTCTCGCAACGCGCGCCACACCGGCCCGCGCCCCGCGCCGCCGCCAGAGACGCCGCCGCGCTCTTCGGCGTTCATCTCGCCCTCTTTTCGGACCATGGCGATTTGGGCGGCGTCGGCCGCTTCTTGCAGGGCGCGCACCCGCTCGACGAGCTCAGGCCGGGAGCGCTCGAGCTGCTCGGCGCGCCGACGCGCCGCCTCGGAACGGCTTTCCGATGTGGCGGTCGCCCGCCTGAGCGCCGCGCCTTCGGCCGCCACCTCGCGTAATTGCGTCGCAAGCCGATCGGCTTCAGCCTCACGGGCGGCGTCGAGCGTCTCCCGCGCCCCCATCGCCCCGCGCGCCACCGCATCGATCTCCGCCATCCACTGAACGTAGGCGCGCTCGTCCAGGAGCGCCGCGCCAAGGCGCAATCGGGTCGCCTCCGCGCGGTCTTGAGTGGCGACGACGGCCTCCTCCACCGCGCGGTGCATCCGCGTCTCCGCGGTGCGAGCCTGGGTGGCCGGGTCGTTAATCGCGCTAAACAGCGAGACCCAGGAGAAAAACACCGAGGTGCCGAGGCAGATCAGGAACACAAAAGCGGTGAACACAGGCGGGGCTTCGCGATCCGCCGCCGCAAAGCCGAGCCGCCACGAAGCCACGAACAGCAACGCTTGGATCGCGAACACGATGCAGAACGTCACGGGCCAGACCGGCATGAAGTTCAGCATGCCGTCGAACGTGGTGAAGAACGACGCCGCGGAAAGCAGCGCCGACCCGATCAAGAGCGCCAACAAATACGGTTGGCGCGCGGCCTTGCCGATCTGTTCGCGCCAGATCCCGAGGAATGACTGTCGCGCAGGGCGAGCGCCCGGCGCCCGGTGGGCGTCGACCATGGGGGTCCCTCTCTCCTCTCATCCGAGCGGAGGCCTACTAAAAAAGGGGGGATCACACAAGATCGGGCGGCCTGGGCCCCGTCGGCTACAAGAGCCCGCGGCCCTAAAGGGTTCTAACGAGCAATTAAATTGGGCTCGGCGCGCGGGGCCTCAAAGCCCGGTTCACCGCCATTCCGAGGGATCGAGGAGAATCAGCCGGGATTTGGCGCCGACGCCCCGGGCCCCGTCATGGTAGCCGAAGGTCTCGCAATCGATCACGAACGGCGCTTCTTCCCGCGCGGCCGCGCCGGCGAGACGCGCGCGCACCCGCTCAAGGCCCGTCAACTCCGCCGCCGTGTCAGACCACCGCTCGCCCTCGGCCTCATTATAGGGCGCGAGCAGGGTGACCGTCGCAACGGACACGCCCGCCGCGCGGAGCAAGCGCCGCAACGCCGCGGTGATCAGGGACAACCCTTCGCGCAAATCGCCCCAGGCGCCCGCACCGGGATAGTAGGTGGCCAGCAGCGCTTCCGCGCGGAACAACGCGTGCGGCCACGCCTCCTCGATGATGCGGGGATCAAGGGGCCGGGGCGCGCCGTCGCTGGTGGGTTGCAGCTGTTCCGCGCGAAGGGCGGCCAGGCCGACGAAGGCCTCCTCCAGGTCCAAGGCGCGCTCAAACCGGTCGAGCTCCGCTTCGGCGCCGCGCTCGCGCTGCAGGACGCCGCGGGAGAGGCGCAGCCCATCGGAGATCATACGCCAGGCCGCCATCTCCGAAGCGCCCACCCCGTTTATCGCTTCACCGGTCGACGCGCCTGCGCCCGCCGCGGCCGCGCCGGCGACGGCCCCCGCTGCGGCCGGGCTGTTCGCCCCGTTCACACTCGACGATTGGGCGGCGCGTTCGGCGGCGTCGGCGCGGCTCTGCAACCCGTCGATGGCGTCGGAGAGCCGATTGAAGAAGTCGATGGCGGCGTCCGCGCTCCGTTCGCTGAGGCCGAAGCGATCCTCCAAGAAACTGAAGAGGCGGCGCCCTTCCGCCAGCTCGCGCTCATGCTCCCGCGGCGGCGCGGCGTCGGCCTCGCCCGGCGAGCCCGGGAACAGCATTCCGTCTTGGCGCGGCGTCTCGCGCTCAGCCCGCGGGGCGGCCGCGCGGCGCGTTGGGCCCGCGGAGGCTCGTCGACGCGCGCCGAAAAAGCCGCCCAGATAGCCGAACAGCGCCGCCGCTCCGGCGGCGAGAAGCGCGGGAAGCGCCACGCTTGGCTCCGCCAGCACCATGTCCCACAGCGCCGCGAGATCACCCGGCGCATCACCCGGCGCGTCCGCGGCTTGCGCCATCGCCGCAGGGGCGGGCGCGAACCCCCCGCTGAGCGCCGCCAACACGGCGATCTGGACGACGCGCCTCTGGTGGAGGGCGCTTGAGGGATACGCCTCAGAAACACGCCTGGCCCGACGCGCGCCGTCCGGCTTGGCCGCGATGCTCTCGTCAGGCCCCATCTCGCGGCCCTCTCCTTCCACTACGCCGTCCCCATGCGCGTCTCGAACGGCGGAAGAGCAACAACACAAACTTCAAGGCGTTGCAATTGCGCCAAGCTGGGCCCCCTCGACGCCGCCGGCCCCCGGTCGCGCAGGACTTCAACTCGCAGGCGATCAGCGGTAAGAGCGCGGGGCCGGGCGAGAACATGAGGAGGGGAGCGCCAATTGAGCGCCCAGCAGGTCCCAAAAGAGGGCGCCGTCGTCGGCGCTCACATGCTGCGGCTGCAGGGCCGAGCGGACGCCGACACGGCGTCTATCGCCGTGGGCGCGCGCTTTCCGCCCGCGCTGCGGTCGGTTTGCGTGCAGCCCGCCTTCGGTCTGCG
>JBCCTM010000189.1:0-6528 GCA_039198535.1 Pseudomonadota bacterium | reverse complement strand
GGGTGGCGCTGCTGCCGTTGGACGGCGCGGTCAGCGAATGGCTGCGTCGGGGAACCCGAGCGGCGCTTTGGGAAAGGGGCGCGGCCTCCGGGCTCGGACGACCAGGCGGCGCTTTCGCGCTGTCCGGGTCGCGCCGAGCCATTGAGGCCGCGTATCGCGCCTGCGGATTAATGCCTGAGCCGCCTCCGCCCGTCGCCGCGCCGGCAGGGACGCGTTTTGACGAAAGGCGCTTCCTGGGTGAGAGAGAGAGGGTCCGGCGCGCCGGACCGCCTGGCCGCGGCGGAGCGTTCCGCTAGGCGCTCGACTTGTCGACCCCCGGTGAGACACGCCGCGCGGGAGGCCTGCTTATATTCAGGAGCGACTTGATGCTCATTACTGTCCGCCCCGCCCCTCTTCACCTGTTCAAAGCCGGCGCAATCCTGAGCGTGGCGGCGGCGTTGGCGCTCGCGACCCCTGGGCTGAGCGTGGCGGATAGCGAGGCGGATAATGAGCGCTCTTTCCGCGGGTCGCTCTCCGAAGACGGGCTCAACCGGGAAATCCGGCTGCGCTTCCCGCGCCCGTCAGGCGGCCGCGTGCTGCCGTCGCGCCTGCTGTTGGTGGGCCCCGACGCCGCGTTAGAGGCGCGCCTGCCGCGCCGCGCGGCGCCCCGCGCGGAGAACCGCCTGCCGCTCGGCCGCGCGCCCGGCCCGATCGGTCAACTCTTCGACGCGCCTCCCCTGATCGACCGGATCAACAGCGGCACGGCGATCGGCGCGGTCTATGAGACAAAGACCAGCGACGAGCCGGCTTTGGTCGCGTTCTTCGACACCATGGACGCCTATGAGAGGGCCGTGGCCCGTTTGAGCGAACCCGTGCAGATCCTTTCCCGCGCGCCCTTCGGCGGCGATCTCATCTCTTTTGAACTGCCGCTGGCTTTCGTCCCCGTGGACCGCGGGACGGCGCTGGCGGGGCTCTCGGACGCGCCCATCGGCGTGGCCCATGGCGTGCCCCGCGTTGACGGGCGCCGGGGCGAGGACGCGCGGGCGATTTTGGCGCTGACGCCGCCTCGGCGCGATCTGCCGCGGTTCAATTTGTTCTAAGCCCCCTGCCTCGCCGCAGTGATTTCCCTGGAAAATCCGACGCGCCGCCGCTCCCTGTCGACAGCGAGGCGAAACTGCGATAGCGCCCCGCGTCTAGAGGCGTCCCCGCGCATGAGAAGGACCGCACGACGCGATGGAGAATATCGTTCTGGTCATCCACCTGCTGTTGGCCGCCCTGTTGATCGGCGCGGTGTTGCTGCAACGCTCCGAAGGCGGCGCGCTTGGCATCGGCGGGGGCGGCGGCAATGTGATGTCCGGCCGCGGCGCGGCGACCGCTCTGCAAAAGGCCACCTGGGGCCTCTGCGCGGCCTTCGTTTGCACCTCCCTGGTGCTCACCTTCTTCGCCATCCAAACGGCGCAGGGCCGGGGCCTCGGCCTCGGCTCCGGCGAACGGATCATTGACGGCGGCCGAGGCATGGAGCGGGGCGAGGACGGTTTGATCGATCTCGTGCCCGAAGGTCTGACGCCGATCACGCCCACAACGCCGACGCCCGTGGAGCCCAGCGAAGGCGGCGGCATCACGCTGCCGCCCACGTGATCGGTCGAAACCGCCCAGGCAGACGGGTCCGGGGCAACGCCGGACGGGAAATCAGCGCGTAATCCACGTTCAAGGGCGGCGGACGCGTTGACCAGCGGGATCGCGCGCGCCCTTATCGCCATCGGATCGCGCCGGCGGGCGCATGACGCGCTCTTTTGAACGCCGATCAATGGACGTCGATCCAAGATCGCTGATCGAAGAACGCCGATCGAAGAACGCCGATCCATGGGAGAGCGGGCATGGCCACAACCGAGGCGACCGGATCCTCCACGGCGGACCGCTTCGGCCAATTCGCCCAAACCATGTTTGGCCGAGTGGTCGGCTGGAGCAGCGGCGCGATCTGGCGGCAAAATCTGCTGATTTTGCTCATCGCTCTGGCGTTGATGGCGCCCGGGATCGCCGCCATCGGGCCGACTGACCGGGATGAGGCGCGCTTCATCCAAGCCACCAAGCAGATGATCGCCAGCGGCGACTATGTGGACATTCGTTTTCAGGACGACGCCCGCCATCAGAAGCCCATCGGCGTCTACTGGGCGCAAGCCGCCTCGGCGCAGCTGTTCGGCGGCGTGGATGCGCCGGTCTGGGCGTATCGGCTGCCCTCGCTCCTCGCCGGCGCGCTGGCGGCCATGCTCACCGCTTGGGCGGCGCGGCCTCTGGTGGGCCCCCGCGCCGCCTTTCTCGCCGGGGCGATGACGGCGGGCCTGATCGTCCTCAGTTTTGAGGCCCGCACGGGCAAAGCGGACGCGATGTTGCTGGCGGCGATCGTCGCCGCGCAAGGGGCGCTGGCGCGGCTCTGGTTCGGCGAGAAGGACGCGCCTGGCCTCAGGGCGCGCAACGTTTTCATCTTCTGGACGGCGCTGGCGGCCGGGTTCCTGGTGAAAGGGCCCATCATCCTGCTGCCCGTGGGCGGCGTGCTGATCTGGATGTGCGTCTGGAGCAAGTCTCTGAGCGGGTTGGGGCGGCTCGGCGTGAGTTGGGGTCTCGTCTGGTTCCTCCTTCTGGTGGCGCCCTGGTTTGTGGCCATTGGCGTGCGCACGGGCGGCGCGTTTTTCGACGTCGCCATCGGCCAGGATCTGCTCAGCAAGATCGCCGCGCCCCGGGAGCATGTGGGCCTGCCGCCCGGCGTGCATGCGCTGGCGTTCTTCGGCGCATTCTGGCCCTGGACAGCGCTGGCGGTGATTGCGGTCCCCTATGTGTGGCGCTGGCGCCGCGCGCCCGAGACGGCGTTTCTCCTCGGGTGGATCGCGCCCACTTGGGTGGTGTTTGAGCTGACCGCCACGAAGTTGGTGCATTACACGCTGCCCACCTATCCCGCGATTCCCGCGCTCACCGCGGCGGCGCTGATCGATGGGGGCGCGCGGGCGCGGGGCCCGCTGTTTTGGACGGCGGCGACGCTGTGGGCGATCCCGGCCGTGGCGCTGCCCGTCGCCTTTGGGATCGGGCCGTCGCTGATCGAAGGGCGGTTGATATGGGAGCCGATGCCCTGGGCGCTGGCGGCGTTGATCGTGTCGGTGGCGGCCTGGCGGTGGCTCACTTCCGGCCTGTGGCTCGCCTTCACCCGCACGGCGCTCGTGTCCGCCGGGCTGCTCTACGCGGCGGCGTACCAATTCGCGTTCCCGTCTCTTGATCGGATCTGGGTGAGCGAACGGCTGACCACGCTCGCGGAGCCTTGGCGCGCCTGCCTCGCCGAGAGCGGAGACCGGCCCGCCCTTGGCGCGGTGCGCTACCATGAGCCGAGCCTGGTCTTCCTCGCGGGTTCCGACACGGCGCTGCTCCAGGCGGACGCCGCGGCGCGCTGGCTGGCGTCCGGCGAAGGGCGCCTTGTCTGGGTCGAGAGTCGCCGGGAGGAGCCGTTCCAAGCCGCGCTCGCCGCAGAAGGCGCGTCCGTTCAATTGCTGGAACAGACCCAAGGCTTTCAATACAACGGCGGCAAGGATCTTGATCTGCGGCTCTATGGGAGGGCCGGCGACCCCGATCTCGCCGCCTGCGGATGAGGGGGGCTCCCGAACGGGCGGTCTCAAGAGAGCCTCTTGAAGATCCGGCGGGCAGCCGCGGGAGATGAAGGTGGAGTGATGGCGGAGTGATGGCTGATCAATCTGAGCCGGGCGCGCTCGCCGCGCCAAGCCCCTCCGCCTCGGCGCCGCCTCTGTCAGAGACGCCAACGGACCTCGCCCCGCGCTTCACGGTTATCGCGCCGATGAAAAACGAGGCGGAGAACGTCGCCAGGCTCGCGGCCGAGATCGGCGAGGCCTGCGCGCCGCTCGGGCCTTTTGAAGCGATCTTCGTCGATGACGGTTCCGACGACGCCACAGCCGACATCATCGACGCCGCCCGCGCGGACCACCCGTGGCTCCGCCGTGTAAGCCACGCAAGGAGTTGCGGACAGTCCGCCGCGGTGCGCACCGGCGTGCTGCACGCCCGCGCGCCCATCGTCGCCACCCTCGATGGCGACGGCCAGAACCCGCCCGCGGAGTTGCCTAAATTGGTGACGCCGTTGCTCAGCCCAGAGGGCGCGCATATCGGCCTTGTGGCGGGCCAACGCGTCGGACGACAGGACACCTTCTCGAAGCGCGTGGCGTCAAAGCTCGCCAATGGCCTGCGCGCCTGGATCTTGCGCGACGCCACCCGCGACACGGGCTGCGGCCTGAAAGGCTTCCGGCGGGACGCCTTTTTGGCGCTGCCGTTTTTCGACCATCTGCATCGCTATCTGCCCGCGCTCTTCAAGCGGGAGGGGTGGGAGATCGCCCATGTGGATGTGACGCACCGCGCGCGCGAGCATGGAGCCTCGAACTACAGCAATATCGGCCGCGCGCTGGTGGGCGCCACAGACCTGATCGGCGTCTGGTGGCTGCTGCGGCGGCGCAAGCTGCCGGTGATCGCCTCCACCAGCGACGCCCCGACCAAGACATGAGCGAAACGTGAGCGAGGAAGGCTAGGCATGGAGACGCTCGCCGAGCCCCATTGGCTGCTCCGCCTGCTCTTGGTGGACAATTGGGCCCAAGCCACGCTGGCGATCTATGGGCTGAGCGCGCAGGCGCTGTTCATGAGCCGCATGCTGGTGCAGTGGATCGCCTCGGAGCGCGAGGGCCGCAGCGTGGTGCCGCCGGTGTTCTGGTGGTTGTCGCTGAGCGGCGCGGCGATGCTGCTGGTCTACGGCGTGCTGCGCCAGGACGTGGTGATCATCCTCGCGCAAGCCTTTGGCCTGGTGGTCTACATCCGCAATCTCGTGCTCCTGGCCCGAGAGCGCCGCAACGCCAGCGGGGCGCCCGGCGCGTAAGCTTGGCCGCGTCTAGTCAGAGACCGGGTGAAGCTGCCCCCGGATGTCGCCGAAATAGGTTTGGCTCGTCGTGTGCAGGTTGAAATACAGCTCGCGCTCATGGGCGATGTTGGCCATGCCGGCGACGGTTTTGACCTTGTCCGCCGGGATCGAGGTGACGATCGGACAGCCCGCCGTCAGGGCCCCGACCACCCCATGCCCGCTCTCCGCCGTCGCGACGATGTCTGAATTCGACACTTCGAAAAACACTTCGCCCTCCGCGAACTCTTCCGTGAGATCGCGCCCCCGGCCAAAATCGACGATGATCGGGCCCAATTGTCCCGGGCGTCCGCAATGGATGTGGAACATGTTGATCTCTTCGACTTTCACGCCCGCCACCTTCAGGTGCACGTAGGCTTTGCTGAAATCTCGGGTGAAGGTCAGCGTCCCATGCCCGCGAGACGATCTCTGGTCACGGTCGACGGAGGGCGTCGTGGATTTGAACTGACGCGGGACCAGCGCCGGCGTGTCCCGCTCCTCTCCCGCCTCCTGATGGGGGCTCAGCCACGCCTCAAAGACGACACCCGCCTCAGCGCCCGCATCGGCGCGCAAAGCCACACCGCTGAGGGCTGACCCCTCCGCCGCGACGGCGCCGGACGCTGCGAGTGCGCCGACCAATATATTGATTGGAAACATTTTTCTCACAATCGACATCCGCAATCTCTCCCTCGCATCGTAGCAATTGATATTTTTAATACGTGTTATAATATTTTTGTCAATGGGCGCTTTCCGAACAAGAAGTGGGCGCACAGCAAGGCCGCCCTCGAACGCCAGGTCTTCGCCTGGGCCCGTCAAGCTGATAGCCGGGGCGCGACAACACACATGAGGAGCGCCCCGCCATGTCCGATCCCATTATGTCCGACGCCGTCGCCGCTGATCCTTCCGCAACCCTGCCCGCCGCCTATGACGCCGTGGTGCTCGGCCGGCGCAGCATTCGCGGCTATCGGCCGGACCCGGTGCCAAAGGCGCTGCTGCGGGAGATCCTGGAGATCGCCATGCGGGCTCCGTCCTCTTACAACTCGCAGCCTTGGAACTTTTATGTGCTCACCGGCGCGGTGCTCGACGCCGTGCGCAAAGGCAATGTGGAGCGCACGCTGGCCGGCGCGCCCGACAGCCGGGAGTTCCGCAAAGGGCCGGATTACGCCGGCGTGCATCGCGAGCGCCAGATCGAGGTGGCCAAGCAGCTGTTCGGGGCCATGGGCATCGCCCGCGAAGACAAAGAAAAGCGCACCGACTGGGTGCTGCGCGGCTTCCGCCAGTTCGACGCGCCCGCCTCCATCGTGGTGACCTATGACCGGGATCTCGAGGGCGGGGACATCGCCGCGTTCGATTGCGGCGCGGTGACCAACGCCATCGTCAACGCCGCCTGGTCCCGCGGGCTCGGCTGCGTGGTGAACTCGCAAGGCATCCTGCAATCGCCGGTGCTGCGGGAGCATGCGCGCATTCCGGAGGATCAGATGATCCAAATCGCCGTCGCCATCGGCTATCCCGAGGAGAGCTTCCCGGCCAATGACGTGGTCTCCAACCGCAAACCCGTGGACGCGGCCGCCACCTTCCTCGGCTTTGAGGACTGAGCGACGGCCACCCCGTCTGGC
>JBCCTM010000188.1:0-6595 GCA_039198535.1 Pseudomonadota bacterium | reverse complement strand
GTGGCCATCCGTGAAAGGTCTCACTCTGGCGGGCTTCGGCTTCGCCGCTCCGGTGCTGCCGCCGCTGCGCCTGGAGGCGCAGCGGGCTCTCGCGCTGATGCCGGCGCAGCAGGGCGCGATCCCCTGGCCGCGGGACGGCGGCAATCTGGTCGCGCTGGTGGATCCCTATCGCTGGCCCGTCCACGCCGCGTTTCTCGACCGTCTGATCCTCACCCATGCGCTTGAGAACGTGGACCGGCCCGACCGTTTGCTGGAGGAGTGCTGGCGGGCGCTGGCCCCCGAGGGCCGGCTCTTGGTGATGGCCCCCAATCGCTCCGGTCTCTGGGCCCGGCGCGATGGGACGCCCTTCGGGGCCGGGCGACCCTACTCTTTCGGGCAGTTGGACACGCTGTTGAGGAACCACGGCTTCATGGTCTCGGCCCATGAGGGCGCGCTCTACTTCCCGCCGAGCCAACGCCGGACGCTGTTGCGCGCGGGTAATCTGATTGAGCGCGCCGGACGACGTCTCGATTGGAGCCGCCTCGCGGGCGTGCTGTTCGTCGAGGCCGTCAAACGCGTCAGCGCGCCGCGAAGCGGGTTGAAGATCCGCGCGGCGCGGCCCGTCGGCGCCCTGCAAGGCGTTGGCGTCCCAACAAGACCGGCCCCCGTTGGGCTGTTCGATGGGCCCCGCCCGGGGAGGCGTCGCCAAGCAAGCACAGGGAAGACGACCGACCGACGCGCGTCAACCGACCCGTCCAGGCGCACTTGACGGCGGGAGGCCGCGCTGGAACAACCCCTTGAAATCAAGCCCGAGGCTGGAGAGACGAGATGGCGGAGGCGCGCTTAACCCGGTCGCTGAACCGAAGCGCTGCGCGGATGGGACGCGCTGGCGCTGTGTCGCAGGACACTGCTCAGGACCTGGCCCAAGGCTTGGCCCAAGGCCACGCCCAGAACCTGGCCCAGGACACCGCACAAGACCTCGCCCGGGCCGCAAACGGGGTCGACGCGGAGACCGCGCAGGCGGACACGACGCCGGCTGGGCTCAGCGTGAAGCCCTGGATCGCCGCCATCACGCCCTACAAGGGCGGCGAGGGCAAGCTGGCCGGCCGAGACCGGGTGATCAAACTGTCGTCCAATGAAAACCCGCTCGGCCCCTCGCCGCGAGCGGTGGACGCCTATCGCCGCGCCGCCGACGATCTCAGCGTTTATCCGGACGGGGCCGCGGCGGCGTTGCGCGAGACCCTGGCGGGGGCCCACGCGCTCGACGCGGACCGCATCGTGTGTGGCGCGGGCTCCGACGAGGTGATCAGCCTAACCACCCGGGCGCTCTGCGGCCCTGGCGATGAGATCATCCACACCGAATTCGCCTTCTCGATGTACCGCATCTTCGCCGAGACGGCGGGCGCGACGGCGGTGAGCGTGCCCGAGCAGGCGCTGACCGCCGACCCGGAGGCGATCTTGCGCGCAGTGACGCCGCGCACCAAGGTCATTTTCCTGGCCAACCCCAACAACCCCACCGGCACTTACCTGGACCGCGGCGCCCTGACGGATCTAGCGGAGCGGACGCCGCCCCATGTCCTCCTGGTGATCGACGGGGCTTACGCGGAATACATGCGCCGCGGGGATTATGAGCCGGGCTTCGCTTTGGCCGACCGCCTGCCGAACGTCGCGGTGACGCGGACCTTCTCCAAAATCCACGGCTTGGCGGCGTTGCGGCTCGGTTGGATCTACGCGCCCCGCGCGCTGGCGGACGCGCTGAACGTGCTGCGCGGGCCCTTTAACGTCCCCGGTCCGGCCCTGGCGGCCGGAGAGGCGGCGATGCGCGACCCGGACTTCGTCGAGGCCTCGGCGATCCAAAATGAAGTCTGGCGCGATTGGCTGATCAAAGAGCTGCGCGAGTGCGGCGTCGAGACCCCGGACAGCTTCGGCAATTTCATCCTGCCGAATTTTGGCGAGCAGGGCCCCGCCTCAGCGGCCGCGGTGGATGGGTATCTGCGGGCCAACGGCGTGATCGTGCGCCGCATGGAGGGCTATGGTTTGCCGGGCCGGCTCCGCATCAGCGTCGGCGCGGCGGCGGAGAACCAAGCCGTCGCCCGCGCCCTCCGGGATTTTCTCGGCGGGTCGGGACCCGCGGCCTAGCGCAAAGCGGCGGGTCTCCGACCGAGGCAGAGGCAGGTGACCTCAAATGCAAGTGATCCCCGCGTGAGCAAGCGCTCCGATACCGCTTTCGAGACCATCGCTCTGATCGGCCTCGGTTTAATCGGCTCATCCTTGGCCCGCGCCATCGTCGCCGCGCGCGGAGACGGCGCGTTGAGCGCGCGGGTGGTGGCCCATGACGCCGATCCGGAGGTGCGCGATGTCGCCCGCGAGATCGGCCTGGGCGATGCGGTGGAAGACACTCTTGAGGCGGCGGTGCGCGGCGCGGATCTGGTGATTATCGCCACACCTGTCGGCGCGGTGGAGGCGGTGTTGACGGCCGCGGCCCCGGGCCTCCAGGCCGGGGCGGTGGTGAGCGATGTGGGCTCGGTGAAGGGCGCGGTCGCGCAGGCCTTCGGGCGCCTCCTGCCCAAGGGCGTCCTCGGCGTGCCCGCGCACCCCGTGGCGGGGACGGAGCAATCAGGCCCGGAGGCCGGCTTCGCCACCCTGTTTGAAGACCGTTGGTGCATCCTCACGCCGGGCGACGGCGCCGCGGAGGCGCAGGCGGCGGAGCGGGTGGCGCAGCTCTGGCGCGCGCTCGGCTCCAAGGTCGAATTCATGTCCGCCGCGCATCATGACCGGGTGCTCGCCGTCACCTCCCACCTGCCGCATTTGATCGCCTACACCATCGTCGGCACCGCCAGTGATCTGGAGCAGGTCTCCGAGGCGGAGGTGGTGAAATACTCCGCCGGCGGCTTCCGCGACTTCACCCGCATCGCCGCCTCGGACCCGACCATGTGGCGCGACGTGTTTCTCAACAATCGCGAGGCGGTGTTGGAACTGCTCGGCCGGTTCACCGAAGACCTCATCGCGCTGCAGCGGTCGATCCGCTGGGAGGAGGGCGATGCGTTGTTCGATCATTTCAGCCGCACCCGCGCCATTCGACGGGATGTGATCGAGCAAGGGCAGGACACGGCCGACCCCGATTTCGGCCGCCGCTCAGGCCCGGCGGGGCGCGAGGAGAGCTAGGGCTCGCTCGCGCAAGGTGGCGCGGGCCGCCTCCACGCCACCGCGCCGCAGTCACAAACCGGCCCTGAGCATCTGTTCTCCCGTTGGCGAGGCCGTTGTAGAGAGGCGCACATGCGGAGGATCGGCTGGAAAATCAGCGCCGCGTCGACCGGACTTACGCTCGCCGCGGCGCTTGGGACGCTTTGGGCGGCGACCCCATCCGCGGTATACGCCCCGGAGCCCACGGCCCGGGACCGCGCCTATTCTATCGCCTCAAGCGCGGCGACGAGTGAGCCCGACCTCATTTCCACCCCAAGGAGCAGGCCAGGGGAGGCGGCCTCGGCGCAGGAGCCCGGTCCCGCGGCGGTGTCGTCCGTTAAGCGCGCAGAATTCGACGTCGCCGAGCTCGATATCGATCCCGCCGCCGAAATGCTGTGCGGCGATCAGCGCCTGCGCGGGCGGCGCCTTGCCGCCTTTGACGAAGGCGGCGGCTGCGCGTTGACGGCGCCGGTCGCCGTCGCTGAGATCGCCGGCGTCACGATCTCGCCCGTCGCCGTCACCGAATGCCCGCTCGCGCTGGTGGCCGCTAATTGGATCGAGGGCGAGCTCACGCCGCTGGCCGAGAAAGCCCTCGGCGCGCCAGTGGCGAAGATCACCCATGTCAGCGCTTATGTGTGCAAGACGCGCAATAGCGTTCCCGGCGCGCGTCTCTCCTTCCACGCGACGGGCGAGGCGCTCGATATCGCTGCGGTGACGCTCGACGATGGCCGGCGCACCAGCGTCTCCGAGGATTGGGATGCGGCTGAGGCGTTCTGGCCCGACGTCTGGCGCACCGCATGCGGGCCGTTCGGCACGGTGCTGGGCCCGGAGGCGGACGCGCAACACGCCGATCATCTGCATCTCGACATCGCCAAGCGACGCTCGCCCTACTGTCGGTGACGCCGCAACCGTCGCGGGACGGCTCGCTCAGCGCGCGCTGATCCGGATTGGTTCGGGTCCCACATCACGGACCGTGACGACGCCGTCGCGCACCTCCAGCACGCCGGCGAGACGACCGCCGCTGGCCACCCGCGCCAACAAACGGTCGCGGGAGGCGGCGCTGATCAGACCCATGCCTTCCAGCACCTCCAGCGCCCCCCGCGCCTGGTCGCTTTCAAAGGCGAGGCTGCCGCGCCAGCCTGTGCGGAGATCCGAGCCGCCGTCGCGGACGAGTTGCCCGCCGACCCGCAGCACGCCGACCGTCCCCGCATCGCCGCTCCCGCCGCCCGCGGAGGGCCGTCCCGCCCCCCAGGTGAGCACCAGCCCTGGTTTCAGCGTAAGGGCCACGGGCGTGGGCGCGCCGCGCGCGTCGCGGCGGAGCGGCCGGTCAAACAACGCCTCGCCATCCAATCGGAAATTCACCTGCGGCGCGCGTCCGATCGCCAGATCCATGGCGCCGACATACAGCCGGCGCAGGGATTGGAAGCGCTGCGGCGGGGGGCCGATATGCGCTTCGACGCGGCCCGCGGCGAAGTCAGGGCTCTCCACATCCTCCCACACGGCGCTGAAGCGGGAGACCTCCTCCCTCGGATAGCCATCCGCGCCGAAGCGGAGCGTGGCGTCGGCGGCGCGGGCCTCAAAACGCAGCGGGCCGGCCGGCGTCTCCACCCGTTGCGGGCCGGAAACCCTAAAGCGGAAGAAAGTCGGGTCATAGACCATGCGACCCGCCAGCAATTCCGCCGCGCCCCAGGCCCAGTCGCCGCTCGGGGCCGCGAGTTCCGGCCGTGTGATGATCAGATCCAGCCAGTTGGGCGCTCCGGTGGCCGTCACCTCCCCGAAGGTCGCGCGCCATCCTTCCTGCTCGAGCGCGGCAGCCAGCTGGCCCGGCGCCTCCACAGCGCTGCGAGACTGCAGCCACCACCATCCGAACAGGCCGAACACGGAAATCAGGACGAGACCGATGGTGAAACGAAATTTGTTGGGCATAAGGCGGCTGGTTTTTTGTAGGGTGAAGCGTCGCGCCGGGGCGCGGCGCGACCCTGCGGATAGGGGTACGAAGGTCGGAAAATGAGTTCTGGACCCCGCCAGGTCAACGCCAAGTCCGCCCCAGAGCAGGCGGCCGGACAGAGCGGGCGCGCTGAGGCGTCCCTCGACGCGCCCAAACCGGAGGGCGCGGACCGCTGGGCCGAGGATGATCTCGTTTGGGGCGAGCGTCTCGCCGACTCCGAGATCTTCGACGCCGATGGCGGCTTCTGGGTGTTCGCCTATGGCTCGCTGATGTGGGATCCAGGCTTTCCCTTCGTGGAGCGGCGGATGGCCGCCCTCCCTGGATACCGCCGCTCCTTCTGTCTCTGGTCGATCCACTACCGCGGCACGCCGGCGCGCCCAGGCTTAGTGCTGGCGCTAGACCGCGACCCCGAGGCGGCGACGCGGGGCGTGGCGTATCGCGTGGCCCCGGAAGCGGCGGCGGAGGCCAGGCGCTACATTGCGGAGCGAGAGTTGGTCTCAGCCGCCTATTTCGAGACCACCGCCTGGGCGGAGATCGCCTGCGCGGAGACCGGGCGAGAGCTCGGCCGCCGCCGCGCGCTCACCTATGTGGTCGACCGCTCACACCGACAATATGCGGGCGATCTCAGTCTCGATCAGCAAAGCGCGGTGATCGCGAGCAGCGCCGGGCCCAAGGGGCCAAACTGGGAATACCTACACAACACCGTCGCCCAGCTTAGGTCGCTCGGTTTCGCAGAGACGGATATCGATGATCTAGGCGCGTTGGATGCGGCGGTAAAAGCGCGTCGCGGCGCTTGAAATCGACCCTCAGAGCTGACACCTACGGCTCTCGGCGATGCGGCGGGGCCGCGCGTCTGCGGGTATAGTTCAATGGTAGAACATCTGCCTTCCAAGCAGAATATGTCGGTTCGATTCCGTCTACCCGCTCCACCGTCACACCGATGTCTCGAGGTTCGTGGTGAGCGGACAGCCCGGATCGGGGCCGCCCGCCCGATCCACTGGATCAGTCGGCGGTGAGCAGCGGCGGCTTCGAGCCCGCGAGCTGCGGGTGATCGGGCGGCAGCATCTCGAGCTTGAGCTCGTCCTCCACCACCAGAACGCGCACCAGCCCGCCTTTGGTGAGCTTACCGAACAGCAGCTCCTCCGCCAGTGGCTTCTTGACGAACTCCTGGATCACGCGACCCAGCGGGCGCGCGCCCATCTTGTCGTCGTAGCCGCGATCCGCCAGCCAGTTGGCGGCCTCTTCGGACAGCTCGATGGAGACGCCCCGCTCCAGCAATTGCGCCTCAAGCTGCAGGACGAACTTCTCGACCACCTGAAGGATCACCTCCCGAGGCAGCGGTCCGAAGGAGACAACCGCGTCCAGGCGATTCCGGAACTCCGGCGTGAACATCTTCTCGATGGCCACCTTGTCCTCGCCTTCGCGGCGCTCCCGGCCGAAACCGATGGCGTTGGCGGCCTGGGCCGCTGCGCCGGCGTTGGAGGT
>JBCCTM010000187.1:0-6672 GCA_039198535.1 Pseudomonadota bacterium | reverse complement strand
CTTCCGCCGCCGCCTCCGCCCGCCCGGGCGCGCCCGACAAGGTGAGGTTGGCCCGGCCATCGGTCAGCACCGCGAGCCCCGGCGTTAACCCGCGGCGCCGAGCGGAAGAAACTTGGGCCAGCGCCTCCCGCAGACCGGCCGCGAGGGGCGTGCCCCCGCCGCTTGGGAGAGCCGCCAACCGACGCTTCGCGGCCGCGAGCGCCCTGGTGGGCGGCAGCACCGTCTCAGCGCCCGGGCCGCGGAAGGCGATCAAGCCCACATGGTCGCGCCGCGCGTAGGCTTCGGCCAGCAGCAACTCCACGGCGCCCTTGGCCTCGCCCAGTCTGGCCAGCGCGGTGGATCCGGAGGCGTCCACTACGAAAAAGATCGCCCGTTCCCGCCGCTCCGCAAACCGCCGCAAGCGGATGTCGCTCGGCAGAATGATCACGCGCCGGCCGGGCCCCGCATCATCGCCGACGTTCCGGTTGACGCCCAAGCCGTTCTGGCGCCGGAGCGTTTGCCATGGCGCGGCGGCGCTGAGCGTCGCGGCTAAATCAAGGGGCGCGCGCCCATCCAGCGGCCCGGGCCGCGCCGGAAGGGGACGTCCTCGGCGCCCCCCCGCGCGACGACGCGCCGTCGAAAAGGCGCCCGCGCCGCCGGAGGATCGCGCCGCGGCGCGCGCCGCCGCTTCGAGCGCCGCCAACACGCCCTCGGGGACAGACGCCGCCGCGCTGGCGATGAGGCTCTCGGCGGCCCCCGGGGCGCCGGGATCCGTGTTCTCCTCGGCGGGCTCGGCGTCCTCCGGCGGCACCTGGGGTTCGAGGGCCGCGCGATCAGGCGCGTGCTCGGGCCCTTCCGCCCCGAGCGTCGGGTCGATCCGTCGCCGCGGCAGCAGCGTCAGCGCCACGGCGCTCTCCAAGTCGTCACGCCCCACGGCCTCCCGGCCCGCCAGAGCCGCATGGGCGCGGGCGGCCCTAAGGGCGAAGAGCGGCGCGCGCAAGCTGCCGACGCCCAGCGCGGCCCCCGTCATCACCAAATCGCGCAGATCGTCGGCGGACGATGAAACCCCGGCCAGCGCCTCGCCCCCGGCGTCGATGGCGTCGAGATCAATCGGGACCGCGCCAATCCGAGCGGAGAGGCCTTCCAGCGATACGACAAGTCCCAACCGGTCGCGCAGCGCCTCGGGCGGGGCCTCGTCGGGCTCCGCGCCCTCATCGAGCGCCAACAGCGCCGCGCCCCGGGCCCGCCAAGCGTCCAACGCCTGAGCCAACAGCGCCGCCGCGCCGGGCTCAAGCCGCTCCGCCATTGGCGCGACCAACACACGCTCGCCGATGAGAGGGGCCACGCCGGCGCTCCGAACAGGGTGACCGGCGCGGAGGCTCGCCCCGAGATCGAGCCCGCCAAACAACGCGTCGGCGCTGGGTTGGCCGCCGAGCCGATGGAGCCGGCGGCGCCCCATCCGCCGCAAGGCGGCGGCGAGCGCATCCAGGAAAAGGTCCCGAGCCGCCCCCGCGCGGGCCCTCAACAGCAGCCCGCCTAGGCCGCCCGGATCGACGGCGAAAATCGACAGCGCCGTCGCGGCGAGCCGCCAGCTGTCCGCCAGGGCTTGATCCGAAAGGCCTCCGGCGGATCCCGCCGACCCGGTGGTCACGGCGCGCCAGCCCCAGAACCGCCGGTCCCAGAACCGCCCGTCCCAGAACCGCCCGTCCGAGAAGAGACAGTCCGAGAAGAGACAGTCTCGGCTGCGGGGGCGGCGGCCTCATCCTCACCCTTGGCGGCGGGATCGGCGCCGAAACACTGCGCCAGCGCCCGCTCGACGCGCGAGGTGGAGCCCGCCTCATCCAACGGATCGCGCCGCAGCCGATGGCGCAACGCGCCGGGCGCGATCCGACGCAAATGCGCGCGCGTCGGCCGATCCGCGCCCTCAAAGGCGGCGAGCGCCCGCGCTGTCCGGATCAGGGTCAGCTCGCCGCGCACGCCATCCGAACCCAACGCCATGCAAAGCGTGGCGGCGTCTTCGATCAACACCGCCGGCGTCTCCATGGCGGCGAGCCGCGCCCGCGCCGCCAGGATCCGTTCCCGGAGCGCCGCCTCCGCCGAGGCCCAATCGGCGACAAACGCCTCAGGATCCCGATCGAACGCCTCGCGCCGCGTCACCACCTCGACCCGCTCCGCCACATCCGCCGGTGAAAGCGCCTCCACGGACAGGCCAAAGCGATCCAACAATTGCGGGCGAAGCTCGCCCTCTTCCGGATTTCCCGATCCGATCAACACAAAGCGCGCGGGATGGCGGATCGACAGGCCTTCGCGCTCCACCACATTCTCACCGGACGCCGCCGCATCCAGCAGCAAGTCGACCAAATGGTCCTCCAGCAGGTTCACCTCGTCGATATAGAGATAGCCGCGATGGGCCCGCGCCAGCAGACCGGGCTCAAAGCGCTTCACCCCTTGGGTCAGCGCCGCCTCCACATCCAGCGCGCCGGCGACCCGATCCTCGGTGGCGCCCAGCGGGAGATCGACCACGGGCGTCGGCCGCGTCTCGAGCCGTTCGGGCGGGCGCTCCGTGCAATGGGGGCAAGATCTGGCGCGCTCCGGCGCCATCTCTGCGGAATTATAGGGACAGCCGGCCACCGCCTCGATGGGCGGCAGCAACGCCGCCAGGGCGCGCACCGCGGTGGATTTGCCGACGCCGCGGTCGCCCAGCGCCAGAACCCCGCCGATGGCCCCATCCACCGCCGTCAGCAGCAGCGCGCGGACCATCTCCTCCTGCCCGACGATGGCGGTGAAAGGATAGACCGGGCGGCCGGCCGGGCCGTTTGAAACCGTCCCGACCCGCTGAGCTTGATCTCCAGCGTCGCCAAAAGTCGCCTCGCTGCGGCCCTCCTCGGAGGCCCCCCTCTGGGCGCCCACCTGGCCTTCCTCATCTTGGAGGTCGTCTTGCAGATCCTGCGGCGGCGCCGCGTCAGACTGCGTCATCACTCGCTCCATCCTCTTGAATCATGCGCGCCGCCGAGCACGCCCCCGTCAGGGCGCGACCCGGTCGGCGCCCGGGGCCAGTAGCGCGGCGACGGGGTCTACCCCGCCCCAAGCGCCCCAGGTCTCCACGATCTCAAAGCGAGCATACAGTTCTTCGGCGAAATAGCCGCGCGCGCGAACGGCGCGGATCGCCTCGGCATGGGGCCCGCTTTTCCGTGCGAACGCCGCCATGCGATCGGCGTCGGGCCAGACGGAGAACGTCACCTGCCGAAGCCACGGCGCCTCCCCGAGGCCGATCTTAAACGCCACGTCGCGATTGGCGCCGATCCGCCGACTGATCGCCGGCTCATGCGCCCAAAAACTGATCAATTTCCGTGTTTTAATCGTCGCACGGGTCAGGGCGGCCACGGGTCCGCTCGATGCTGCGCCCGGTGTGTCCGATGGGCCCGCGGGCGCAGCGGACGCGGGATCGAACGGCGCCCGGCGATCCCAAAGACCGCGCGATGAGATCGGGCGGAGCAGCAGCGTGTAGCGCTCCGCAGACCACGTCCGGTAGCGGCGATAAACCGCGCCCTCATCGGGCCCGGGGCGCGCCGCCGCGCGCGCGATTTCGGCGTCAGGCCAGGTGGCGAGCAGTCCATAGACCCCGGTGTTCGGCCATGGCGTGAAGCCTTCGCCCGTTCCCGAGCCCAACTGCTTATGAAAGCCGATGCCCGGCGTGCGGGCCAAAGCGCGACCGGCGAGACCCATTTGCGCGAAGGCCCAGACCCGGGCCGCCACGCCCTCAAAACGGAACAGGCTCAACGTCACGCTTCGCCCGGTCTCAGCCGAAGCCGACGAGTGGGCCGAAGACTGGGCGGGAGATTGGGCGGGAGACTGGACGGGAGATTGGACGGCGGACTGGACGGCGGACTGGGCGGCGCTCAACTGAAGCCGCGCCTCCGGCGCCGCCTCTGCGCTCGATGATCGGAGCTCGGCGGACGCGCGCGCCCCTGCGCCGGGCGCGCCGGCCGCGTCGGCCTCGCCCCGTTCGCCCTCCGTTCCAAAACGACCCGAAAACACCGCGTCCGGTTGCATTGCTCGATCCAATCCCCCGACGCCGGAGTGATTGTCATCCCCAAACGTCACTGATACTGTCAGTCTATGTTTACACATCGACCTGGCCAGATCGACCCCTTGGCGCGCGGCGGCGGCGCTTTTGGGGGCGTGGCGCGCGACCAAGCGGATCGACCCTCCTTCGGCGGCGCAAGCGCCCCGGGGGGCGGCGCAGACAAATCGGGGCGGCCCACCGCCTGCGTGATCGGCGCGGGCTTTGGCGGGCTCGCGGCGGCCATGCGGCTCGGCGCGAAGGGCTACCATGTCGTCCTGTTGGATAAGCTCGACACGCCGGGCGGGCGCGGCTCGGCGATCCACCAGGGCGGCTATCGCTTCGATCTCGGCCCGACCATCGTCACAGTGCCGGAGGTTTTCCAGAGCCTCTGGGCCGCTTGCGGCCGGCGCTTCGAAGACGATGTGGACCTCCGCGCCCTCGACCCCTTCTACAAGATCCGTTTTGACGATGGCTCGCACTTCACCGCCGGCGGGGACGTCGACGCGCTACTCGAGGAAGCGGCGCGCCTCTCTCCGCAGGACCGCCCCGGGGCGGAGCGTCTGCTCAAAGGCGCGGAGACGCGGTACAAAGTGGCCTTTAACGGCCTCGGGCGCCGGCCGATGCACGCGTTGTGGGAGACCATCAAGGTGCTGCCCTCCTTCGCCTGGCTCCGCGCGGACCGGTCGATCTACCGGCACGCCGCCGCCCATGTCCGCGATGAACGGCTGCGGATGGCCTTCAGCTTTCACCCGCTGTTCATCGGCGGCGACCCGTTCGCCGTCACCTCGATGTATGCGCTCGTCTCGCATCTGGAGGGCGCCTACGGGGTGCATTACGCCATGGGCGGAACCGTCGCCATCGCGGAGGCCATGGTGAAGGTGATCCGCGCGCAAGGCGGCGAGGTCAGGCTTGGCGTCGAGGTCGATGAGATCTTGGCGGAGGACGGGCGCGCCGCGGGCGTGCGGCTTGGCGATGGGCAAGTGATCCCGGCGGCGCTGGTGGTCTCCAACGCCGACGCCGGACACACCTATGATCGCCTGCTCCGCAAGCGGACGAAGCGGCGTTGGACCAGCGCGAAGCTGCGTCGCTACCGCTGGTCCATGGGCCTGTTCGTTTGGTATTTCGGCACAAAAGGCACCGCAGGGCGCTGGCCCGAGACCGGGCATCACACGATCCAAGTGGGCCCGCGCTATCGCGGCCTGGTGAAAGACATCTTCCGCCGGGGCGCGCTCGCCGACGACATGAGCCTCTACGTCCATCGACCGAGCGTCACCGATCCCAGCGTCGCGCCCGAGGGGGATGACGCCTTCTACGTGCTCTCGCCCGTGCCGCATCTCGGGCACGCCAACGCCGTGGATTGGGAGAAAGAGACGGAGGTTTATCGGCGTAAAGTGTTGGCGCGTCTTGAGGAAACGGTGCTGCCGGGCCTGGGCGAGACCATCACCGAGAGCTACACATTGACGCCGCCTGACTTTGAGAAGCGTTATTTGAGCCCCTATGGCTCGGGCTTTTCCATTGAGCCGCGGATCCTGCAATCGGCGTGGTTCCGCCCCCATAACAAGTCCGAGGAGCTCGACGGGCTGTATCTGGTGGGCGCGGGCACGCACCCTGGCGCGGGGCTGCCCGGCGTCATTTGCTCGGCGGAGGTGATCGACCAGTTGATCCCGGAGGCGCGGGCCCATGCGGACGCGGCCGTCCAGGCGCGCCTCGCGGATGCTGAGACGCTGCCAGCGGAATTGTCGGCGGCCGGGGTCAAACATGGCTGAGGCCGGCGCGCGTCTATCCTCTTTGGAAGCGGGGCCGGGGCGCGAGAGACGGTCGGTCGCGCCGAAGCGTTCCAGTCGCTTTCGCCACGCCGCCATCGACCCGGCCGACCTGGCGACGTGCCGAGCGGCGATCCGAACGGGCTCGCATTCCTTCCACGCCGCCTCTCGGCTGTTGCCCCGTCGCGTGCGCGACCCGGCCTTGGCGCTCTACGCCTTCTGTCGCTTGGCCGATGACGCGGTGGACCTGACCGATCGAAAGATCGACGCGGTGATGCGGCTCAATGAGCGGTTGGACGCGGTTTATCGCGGGGCCCCGGCCGACGCCGCCGCAGACCGTGCGTTCGCCGCCGCCGTGGAAGCCTCTGACCTGCCCCGCGCATTGCCTGAGGCGCTGCTGGAGGGCTTCGTGTGGGACGCGGAAGGCCGGCGCTATGCCGACCTTTCCGAGTTGCGCGCATACGCGGCCCGGGTCGCCGCGGCAGTTGGCGCGATGATGTGCGTCCTGATGGGCGTGCGGGACCGGGACGCCCTGGCCCGCGCCTGCGATCTCGGCCTGGCGATGCAACTGACCAATATCGCCCGCGATGTCGGCGAGGACGCCGCCGCAGGGCGCCTGTATCTGCCGCTGGACGCGTTGGGACAGGTGGGGCTCGATCCGGAAGCGTTCCTCGCCGCGCCCGCGCCAAGCCCAGAACTGGCCACGGTGGTGGCGGGGCTGCTCGCGGAGGCGCAGCGGCTCTACAGGCGCGCGGAGACGGGCGTTGACGCTCTGCCCCGGGATTGTCGACCAGGCATCCTCGCGGCGCGACACATTTATGGCGCCATCGGCGCGCGCATCGCCGCGAACGGCTATGACAGCGT
>JBCCTM010000186.1:0-6678 GCA_039198535.1 Pseudomonadota bacterium | reverse complement strand
GCGAGGATTCCCAGGTTTTTGATAAAGTTCTGGGTTTCTCGTGCGGCTTCATCGCCAGAAATCGTCCAGATGTCGTGAAGCATAATATTGACGAGCAAAACACCATGACGCGGAGCAAGCGGCGCTCGTGCAGAGGGCGCTGACCGAGTGAGATGAGACGCCGCGCGCGAAAGCTAAACGCGCGCGGCGGCGGGTAAGAGATGATGCGGGCGCGGAAGGCGCCCTGGCGGCGGCGAGACGCGGTCGGCCGATGTGGAGGACAAAGCGATGACCATCGAAGTACGCGTGCCGACCTTGGGCGAGTCGGTGACGGAGGCGACCATTGCGACCTGGTTCAAAAAGCCGGGCGAGGCCGTGTCGGTCGACGAGATGCTCTGCGAGTTGGAGACGGACAAAGTGTCCGTGGAAGTGCCCTCGCCCGCGGCCGGCGTGCTCTCTGAGATTGTCGCCCAGGAAGGCGACACGGTGGAGGTGAACGCGCTGCTGGCCATGGTGGCGGAGGGGGCGGCCGCTGCGGCCGCTGCGCCCGCCGCCGCAGCGCCTGCGCCTGCCGCGCCCGCCCCCGCGCCTTCAGCGCCCCTGAGCAATGGCGGCGGCGCGCGCGCGGATGTGGCGGCCGCCCCGTCCGCCGTGAACATGATGGCGGAGAAGGGTCTGACCCGCGATCAGGTGCAAGGCACCGGGCGCGACGGTCGCGTCATGAAGGGCGACGTGCTGAAAGCCTTGCAGGATGGGGTCGCGCCCTCTCCTGCGCCGGCGGCCGAAGCGCCGACCCCGCGGCCCACGCCCGACGCCAATGACGCCTCGCGAGAGAAGCGCGTGCGCATGACGCGCCTCCGCCAAACAGTGGCCCGCCGGCTTAAGGATGCGCAAAACACCGCGGCCATGCTGACGACCTATAATGAGGTCGACATGACGGAGATCATGGCGCTGCGCAATGAATACAAAGACCAATTCTTGAAGCGACATGACGTAAAGCTCGGCTTTATGAGCTTTTTCGTGAAAGCCTGTGTGAATGCGCTGCAGGAAGTGCCTGAGGTCAATGCGGAGATCGACGGGCAGGATCTCGTCTACAAGAATTACTATCATATGGGCGTCGCGGTCGGCACGCCGAACGGGCTGGTGGTGCCGGTGATCCGGGATGCGGACCACATGAACTTCGCGGCCATTGAGAAGAAGATCGCCGAGCTTGGCGTGCGGGCGCGGGACGGCAAGCTCTCCCTTGGGGAGCTGCAGGGCGGCACCTTCACCATCTCCAATGGCGGCGTGTATGGCTCGCTGATGAGCTCACCGATCCTGAACCCGCCGCAATCCGGCATCCTCGGCATGCACAAGATCCAGCAGCGGCCCATGGCCATCGACGGCAAGGTGGAGATCCGGCCGATGATGTATCTGGCGCTCAGCTATGATCACCGGATCGTCGACGGCCAGGGCGCCGTGACCTTCCTGGTGCGCGTCAAAGAGGCCATCGAAGATCCGCGCCGCTTGCTGATGGATCTCTGACGCCCGTGGATCGCGCGCCTGCCGAATAATGGGGGCCGCCTTTTGGGAGCCTTGGATTTGGCTGTCGGTGATGGCGGCGGGCTTCCAGACTGTACGCTTCATGCTGCAGAAGGCGCTGAGCATGGGCGCGGTCAGCGCGCTTGGGGCGACCTTCGCGCGCTTCGCCTACGCCGCGCCTCTGGCCATGGCGATGGCGGCCGGCTACCTGCTCTGGTCGTCTCCCGGCGGCGCGGCGCCAAGCCTCGGCTCCTGGTTTTGGCCCTATGCGTTGGTGGGCGGTGCGGCTCAGATCGTCGCGACGTGGATGGTGGTGCTGCTGTTCGCGGAGCGCAACTTCGCCGTCGGCGTCACCTTCAAGAAGACCGAGGTGGTGCAGACGGCGTTGGTGGGCGTCGTGGTGCTCGGCGACGCCGTTAGCCTGGCGGCGGCGGTGTCGATCCTGCTGGGGCTCGGCGGGGTGCTGCTGCTGTCAGACCCTCCCAAGGCCGAGGCCGAAGGTGACGCGCCGGCCCTGCGGGGCTGGCGGCGCTTCGCCAATCGCGCGGCCGGTTTGGGCGTCGCCTCGGGCGCGTTCTTCGCCATCTCCGCCGTCACCTATCGCGGGGCCACGCTGGAGGTGGGGAGCGAGGATCCGTTGCTCCGGGGTCTCGTCACCGTGGCCGCCGTCACCGCCGCTCAAAGCCTCAGCATGACGCTCTATCTGCTGCACTACGAGCCCGGGCAGCTGACCAAGGTCTGGGCCGCCCGCGCTACAGCGGTGTGGATCGGCGTCGCAAGCCTGGCGGGGTCGATCGGCTGGTTCACGGCCTTCACCCTGCAGAACGCCGCGTATGTCTTCGCGGTCGGGCAGGTCGAGGTGATCTTCTCGATCCTCGTCTCGGTGCTGGTGTTCGGCGAGCGGATCACCTGGCGGGAGGCGGCGGGTATGGCCGTTTTGACGGCGAGCATTCTCGGCTTGGTGTTGCTCGGCGCTTAGAGCGTCTGCGTCAGATAGAGGCCGTAGAGCGTCACGCAGATCACATCGAGCACCACTGAGAAGGCGTGGCCGCGCAGGAATGCGCCGCCGCTCGCCAGCACCAGCGCGACGAAGGCGGCTTTGCCGATCAAGCCCATCAGCACGAGGGCCTCGTTACCGTCCGGGCTCAGCCCAGCCAGCACCAGCGCCAGCCCGATCACGCCAACCGCGGCGCCCCAGCCTTGCGCGTAGAAGCGGCCCACCGGCCCTTCGACGTCGCGCCCGAGCGTCGCTTTCAGGAAAGCCGCCGGCGCGACATACTGCAGGGCCGCCAGCATTGTGATCCCGCCGGTGACGATCAGGATCAGCGAGATGTTGTCTGAGACGATCATGGGTCGCTCCGTGATGTGGTGGAGCGACGAATGGTCTCTGCGCTCCTTAGAGCCGGTTGATAGCTCGGCTCCTCGGGGGCGTAAAGAAACTTGACACAGGTGTCATATTTTTAGGGGCGACGCCGGCGCGGAAGCGCCACGACGCCGCCTCGGGCGGAGGGCCGGCGGCGGCTACTGCGCCACCGTCACCTCATCAATCTCGGCTAGAACCACCCCGCCGCAGCGGACCACCACCGCGCGGTATTCCGGGTAGGTCGCCGGCGCTTCAAAGCGGAGCTCCGTTTCTGAGAGCACCTGCGCCACGAAACCGTCCGGCGCGGTCAGCGTGAGCTCCAGGGTCTGCGCGGGCGGAAGACGGCGATCGGCGGGCCCGACGCGCCACTCGGCGCGGTAGCCCGGCGTGGGCAGCGTGGCCATACCGCTCACATGCAGGGTTGGGACGCTGTCCGGCCCCGGCATCGCATTGACCCAAGCCGCCCAGTCGCGGCTCTCGATGACAGGGCAGACCGCGGCCGCGTCATCGCTCGTCTCGCTCACTTCGGTGACCGGCGCTTCCTCCGATGCGGCCGCCCCCTCAATGGGCCCCTCCACAGCTTCCGCAGGCGATTTGGCGTCTGGCGTTTTCTCCGACACGTCGAATTCCCCTTCCGTCGCGAAAGCCATCACAGCGGCCAACGCCGCCGCTGCGACCGCCAGGGTCATTGCGGCGGGCGTCACCGCCTTACTCACGTCCAGCGCCATGCTGTCCTCTCAATATTTCCCTTGTGACGCGGCGCATATGGGCGGGGGCCGCCAGCGCTTAAAGCGTTGTCTTGGAAAGACCTTATTCGCGCCTTGGTTCGCCGGCGCAGGCCGGGGCGCGACAGGGTGTCACCGGTCCATGGCGTGGTACTCGGCGTTCGGCCGCATATCGACGGCGGAGGCGTGTCGGTTGGTCATATTGAAGAAGCTCGCCACAGAGGCGATGTCCCAGATGTCCCGATCGCTCCACCCCGCATCGCGGAGAGCCTGGCGGTCTGGCTCCTCGATGCTGTGGGACGCCAGCGTGATCTTCTCCGCGAACAGCAGCATCGCGCGCTGCTTTGGCTCCAGGGCCGCGACCCGCCAGTTCATCACCATGGCCTCGCCCAGCGCCGGGTCGCCCGACAGCGCCCGAACGGCCTGCCCATGGGCGGTGAGGCAATAGAAGCAACGATTAGCGGAGGAGACCGCCACCGCGATCATCTCCCGCTCCAATTTGCTGAGCCCGCTCTCGCCCAGCATCAGGTCATTATACATCGCCATGAAGGCGCGCAGCTTTTCCGGCGCGAAGGCGTAGGCTTGGAGCACATGGGGAACGAGGCCGAGCTTCTCCTGGCAGACCTCGAAATAGGCTTGAAGATCCTCGGGCAACGGGCCGTCGGCCGGCAGGTCCAAGGCGGTGATCGGCGGGTCGGCGCTCATGTTTCTTATCCTCCCAAACAAAAACCCCGGAGCCAGGCGGCTCCGGGGCGCTCATAGAGGCGGCCGGCCGCCCGCAAGGCCAGCGTTATTTGCCGCCGCCCAACGTGTGCACGTAGACCGCCAGCTCTTTGATGGTGACCTCGTCCAGCCGCGGGCCCCAGGCCGGCATTTGCCCATGCACTGGATTGGCGATCTGGCTGGCGATGCTCGCCTCGTCATCCCCGAATAACCAGATCACGTCCGCCAGGTTCGGCGCGCCCAGATAGATGTCTCCCCCGCCCGCGTCGCCATGGCAGGAGGCGCAGTTGTCCAGGAAGATGTCCGACCCTTTGCCGGCGAGGGCGGCGTCATGGGGCAGGCCGCCCAGGCTCATGACGTGGTGCGTGACCTGATCGATCTCCGACGAGCTCAAGATCTCGCGGAACACCGGCATCTCAGAGAAATGCGACTGGTCGCTATCGTCATTGCGCACTCCATGGGCGATGGTGTGGTGGATCTCCTCCAATGTGCCGCCCCATAACCAATCATCATCATTGAGGTTCGGGTAGCCGACCGCGCCTTGCGCGTCCGACCCGTGGCATTGGGCGCAGTGCAGCGTGAAGGCGGCGCCGCCGGCCCGCCGGGCGAATTTCACAAGCTCCGCATCGGTGAGGATGTTCTCCAACGGCGCCGCAGCGATCTTGTCCCGCCAGGGCGCGCGGGCGTCTTCCACCGCGGAGAGCGCGGCCGCGACCTCGCCCCGGGTCGACCAACCGAGCAGCCCTTTTGTGGAGGTCGTCAGCATGGGCCACGCCGGATAGAGGATCGCGTAACCGATCGACCAGATGATGGTCGCGTAGAACACCGACACCCACCAGCGCGGCAGCGGGTTGTTCAACTCCTCCACGCCATCCCAGGAATGCCCCGTGGTCTCGACGCCGGTCGGCTCGTCGATCTTCACTTCATGGTTGTGACCAGCGGCGTCGCCTTGCGCTTTCTTGCCCGGCGCGTCGGGCATGGCGGCTTCACTGGGCATGGTGACGTCCTCCGTCGGCTGGTTCGGCGCTCTCCTCTGTCGCGCGTCGCTTGGCTTCTTTTTCGCGGGCGAAATCCATCGGAGTTCGCTCGTCGAGCGGGATTTCCGAGGCGTTCTTCATCTGCGCCGCGCGGCCTGGAGAGGCGGCGCGGAGGACGACGGCCAAGAAGAACAGCACCATGGCCAACAGGGCCCAGCTGTCCGCGAATTGGCGCATGGCGGTGTAGGTTTCCATGATCGCCTCCCTCAGCGCAGATTGGTCTCGAGGGCCGGCTCATAGTCAGTGAAGTCGACCATGGTGCCGAGCACCTGCAGATAGGCGATCAACGCGTCCATCTCCGTGATGTCGGTGGCGTCGAGATCGAAGGGCCGCGCGTTCACATCGCGATGGCCGAACGCCTCCGAGCCATACCGCTCCTGGAGACCGTCAATGTCGGAGCTGTCGCCGTCGGGCTGCGCCTGGCTCACCAGATCCAGCTTGGCGTTCTCGATCATCTCAGGGGTGTAAGGCACCCCCACCCGCCGATTGGCGATCAGGTCGTCCGCCACGTATCTGAAGTCGAGCTGTCGCTTCTCCAGGAAGCTGTAGCTCGGCATGATCGACTCTGGGACCACCGAGCGCGGGTTGCGCAGATGGTCCAGATGCCACTGATCCGAGTTCCGCCCGCCGGCCCGCGCCAGATCCGGCCCGGTCCGCTTAGAGCCCCATTGGAACGGGTGATCATACATGCTCTCGGCGGCCAACGAGTAATGGCCATACCGCTCCACTTCATCCTTCATGGGGCGGATCATCTGGCTGTGGCAGACGTAGCAACCCTCTCGGATATAGACATTGCGCCCCTTCAGCTCGAGCGGGGTGTAGGGCCGCATGCCCTTCACCTTCTCGATGGTGTTCTCCAGGTAGAACAGGGGCGCGATCTCCACGAGGCCGCCGATGCTGACGACCACGAGGCTCAGCACCATCATCAACGTGGCGTTCTTCTCGATCGCTTGATGTCGTTTCCAAACTGACATTGGCTCGCCTCCCCTCACTCAGCTGGGACGGCGGCCGCGCGCCGCGTCGACGCGGGCGCTTCGCGCACGTCGCCACGGATGGTCCGCCAGATGTTGTACGCCATGACCAGGGCGCCGAGCAGGTAGAGGAACCCGCCGAACAATCGGATCACGTAGAACGGGTACATGGCGGCGACGCTGTCCGAGAAACTGTAGACCAGCAGCCCAAGGTCGTCCGTGGCGCGCCACATCAGACCCTGCATCACCCCACTCACCCACATCCCCGCCGCGTAGATGACGATGCCGACGGTCGCGAGCCAGAAGTGCACGTTCACCAGCTGCAGCGAATAGAGCCGCTCCCGGTTCCAAAGCACGGG
>JBCCTM010000185.1:0-6696 GCA_039198535.1 Pseudomonadota bacterium | reverse complement strand
GCCAGGCGTCACGTCGGCGCTGACTGATAAGACGATGGGCCATTCGACCGCCCCGCCGGCGCCGAGCCGCGACGGCTACGCGCCAACCCGACGCGCCGCGCCGGCGGGCAATCGGATCCACCGCACGCTCGTCCGCGCTCCATGGCTCTGCGATCGTTCAACGAACTCCGCCTCATCGGCCTCGTCCACCCGACCGTCCCCATCATTATCCAGACCATCGGCGGCGAACGGTTCGATCAGGACGCCGGCGGGCGCCTGAAGGACCAGGTTGTCAATGAAGCCCGGCCCCGCCCCGGCGTTGCGAACCCGTATGCGCGCCGCGCGCCTCTCGCCCGCGGCCGGGCCCTCGACCGCGCGATCACTCGACGGGCCGCCATCATCGCGGGGCTCCCACACCAGCGACACCCGAAGATCAGGCTTCCGAAAACGCCGCACCAAGGGCTCCGCGCGCGTCGCGGCGATGTCGAGCGCGTCAACCCCATATGTCTCGCCGCGGAGCGAGAAGACCGCGTTAGCCTCCGCCGAATGCGCGCCCGCCACCTCGGCGGCCGCTTGTTCCCGCGCTTTCTCAGGCCAGGACGGCGCGCCGCGCGCCTGACGCCCCGCCCCTTCGTCCGTCGGGGCCAGGGAAGCGGCGCTATCGGGCGCCACCGCTAGGGCCGAGACGCGCGCTGTGAACGCGCCTGCGCCAGCCAGATCGGCCAAGCTCCACAGCACCTGATTACGCTCACGGCGGAGTACCGCCGGCGGGGCGGTGGCGCCATCTTGTTGGCCCTCCGCCCGCAAGATCGCCAAAGTGTCGGGTAACTTCTGAAACAAAGCCGGCGCTTCGATCGCCGCGGCTCCGGCGCCCCACCAAAGCGCCGCAACCTCCACCACGACGCGCTCGCCGAGGTCAATGGGCCGACGCTCCGGCCATAAACGCCCCGCTTGATCAAACATCCGCTGGCGCAGCTGAAATCCAACCGCCCCACTTTCCGCGCGCGCCGCCGCGATGGGACGTTCAGCGCGCGCCGCTGCCGTAGCGTGTGCGGCGACGTCCACGGAGACCGAAAAATTGATCGGTCCAGCTGCTTTCGGGTCGGCCTCCGCCGTCGCGCCCCGCCCCGCCTCTCGCGCCCCTTCGCGCGTATCTGCGCGCGCATCTGCCCGCGCATCTCCCCGCGCCAAAGCCGCATCCGCCAAAGAGACGCCGGGAGGCGACGCGTTCCGACCGGCGACGGCGCTGAAGTCAAACCGTACGACGCCGCCTGGACGCGCCGCGTCGGGCAGCGTGCAGAGAAAGGTGCGCGCGCTCGGCGGGCCATCGAGCGCGCACAGCGTCGGATCCGGAGATCGCGGAGCCCACCCGGCCCCGAGCCGGACACGCGCCGTGAGACGCTCCGCCGCGACGGCCCCGGTGTTGTCGATCTCCGCGCGAAAGCGGACCGCGTCGCCCGGCCCGCTCACGAGGGCGGCCTGCAACGGTCGCAGTCGCACGCTCAATTCGGATTGCCGAGGCGAGACTGTGATGCTGGCCGGGCGGGAGCGGGCGGCGGCGCCTGCGGCGTCGGCGAAGAAAACACGGGCGCTGAGCCGGTCTGACGCAAGCGGGCTCCGTCGGGCGCGGCGGGCTGAAAAGCGCAATTGGATCAACGCGTCCGGATTGAGAACAGCCGGCGCGCCGTCCGCGGCCACCAAACGAATTCGAGCCTCTTCCACCGGGCCGTCATCGCCCGCGCCCGTGGCGTTGTCCCACAGCGCCCCCGCCACGGCGCCATCTGTGGAGAACACTGCGATCGGCGCGCTGCGGTCCACCCCGTAACCATCCGGCAGACTGAGCGCCACCTCCGCTGCGAAAGCCGGCGGGCCTTCGTTCTGAATGTCGACTGTCACCTGCGCTTCATCGCCCGGCCTCGGCGCTCCGTCCGCGTCGACCATTTTGAGGTCGAGCGCGATGGCGTTCGGGTCGGGTTGCGTGAGCAGCCGCGCCGTGGCGAAGCCGCGGCCGAGCGGGGTGATGGCGGCCGCCTCGCCCTCATCTGGGGCCGCGCATCCCCAACTCGGGGAGAGCTGAAATGTCTGGACCGGCGCCGTGTCGTCTGCGGTGATGCGCAAAATCGCGACCCGCCGCGCGCCTTGGGCGACGCCGTCTAACGCAGCGGTCGCCAGCGGGCCAACGCCGCCGCCATCGCCGCCGTACGCCGAAGCCCTACTGATCTGCGCCCGGGCGATTTGAGCGGTGGCGTCGCCGACATTCTCCAGTGCGGCCCGCCATTCAATTTCGTCGCCGGGGGCGGCGCGCACCGTCGTCGAGAACGCTCCGCCACGCGTCGCGTTTCGACCTTCAAGGCCGCCGACCAGCGCGGGCCGCCGCAGAGAGAGACGCGAAAGACGCTGCGGGGCGCGGGCCGGACGATCGCAAGCGTCCACCGCCTGGCCCGACAATCCCAGCAAAGCGTCAGCCGCGAAACCGGGACCAAACGCTTCGCCCAAGCTGGCCCGCCAGCGCACCAAGACGCTGTCATTGGGCTCGCCGGCGGCGCCAAGTCGCCGCAGCGCCGGGATCTGCGCACTGGTGAAGATCAACGGGCTCTCGGAGGTGCCGACGCCTCCCGGCGGGTCCACTCGGCTCCAGGTGACGCCGTCATTGACGCTGACCTCGACGAAGCGCGGCGCGCCTGGAGCGGAGCCGGGCAGCGGCGCGAACGCCATGCGGCCCTCGCTCAGCGGCGCGGTCACGAGCAAGCGCGCCTCGCCGAGCGGTGTCGGCCCATCATTTCGAATTTCAATGACTTGAAAGGTCGGTTGGCAGAGCGGTGCCGGCGTTAGCGTGACGAGCCCGACCCGCAGCGAGGTCTCGCGCTCGGCGTCGGTCAGGCATACCGCCGGGGCGCCGCCTTCCCCATCGGCGAGAGGTTGTTCAGTTTGCCCCTGCGCGCCCGCCGCGCCGAGCACCATCGTGACGAGCGCCCCGAGCGAAAGGGCGGAGGTCGCCCGAGCAGCGATGGGCCAAACGGGCGTGAGCCGGGGCCAAGCCCAAATACGGCGCAGGCCCCTGATGCCGCTTTTCCCAACGCCTTGGGCCGCTGAGATCCATCGTCGCCCGCCCACAGCCTCTCCCACGCTCGCGCCCAGCGCGCCTTCCCCCAAACGGTGGAATGGTCAGCCTTAGGGCGCCGCAGCGATACTGGGCGAGGCGCCGCCGCGCAATATCGACGAAGGACGCAGCGGGCTGGGCCAACATATCGAGCAGGCGATCGCAAGCAGGGGATCGCAAGCAGGGGATCGAAAGCAAACCCTTGTTGCAGGACCGCGCCCGCGCATTACGGCGCGCGGCGGCGGCTCTCCCAATCGCTCGCGGAAGGGATCGCCTCGGGCGGCGCGGCCGCGGCGGCGGCGCACAACAAGGCGCTGATCCCGGGGGTCTCGGAGCGGCGCACCCAACACTCAAGCCGCTCGCCGGCGTGCTCCGGCGCGTAGAGCAGCGCCAGTGCCGCGCCAACCCGACCTTTCTGCATTGCGCCGGCGGGGAGCGCCGCGGGATGCGCATCGATATCGGCCACTTGCGCGGCCACTTCTCTCGCCGCCGATCCGTGCAAAACCACGCCGCCCCAGCCATCTGACACCGCTTGCGCCAGATCGGCTGAACCGTCTTCCAGCCCCCGCCTGTCGAACAGCGCCGAGAGGGCTGCGGCGATCGCGGGCGCTTGATCATACGGTGTGAGAAGAACCGCCTCGCCGGGTTCAGGCCTTAAGAGCACGCCTTGCGCGGCCGCCAGCACGCTCCCGGCGTGATCTTGCGCCGCCGCCCGAGGCGGTGGCGGCGCGGCCTCATCGCCTAGGCCGCTCCCCTCGACGCCAATCGCCGCCCGCAGATCGGCCCAGACCGCGGGCTCGTCCAGCGCGGCGCGGATCACCACGACGCCCATCAGGGGGGCCTCCTCAATGATCACATCCGCGGCCACCGCGCCGGGCGCTCCGAGCTCCGATGTCGGACCAGCGAGCCGCGCGGGCCGCGCGTCCGCGGGATGACCGAGGGCGGTGGTCAGCCCAGCGCGGTAGCCGCCCTTGCGTTCCGACAACGCATCTTCGAACCGTTCTGACATCACCCGCCCTCACTTCTCCCTTGATCAACGCGACCGCGCGCGATCCGCTTCGCCGACGGTGGCCACCGCGTCCGGATAGGCGTCCCGCGCATCCGGCTCTAAGAAACGCGGCGCCGTAACGCGCGCCCGGTGGATACGGCCGTCGGGGCCCATCAAGGAGACCGTGTCTCCTTGGCGCGATTCCCCGTCTTCGAGCAGCGCGAGGGCGATGGCTCGGCCCAGCGTCGGCGACCAACAACTCGAGGTGACGCGGCCGCTCGCCGAGGCGACGCCCGCGCCTTTGGGCGGAGAGACCCCGAAATGCAGCTCTGCGCCGATCGGCAGCGGCTCATCCGCGTCTTCGCTCTGCAATCCGACCAGCCGCCATGACCGGGTGGGCGCGCCGCCAGAGCCGCGCGCCGGAGCCCTGACCACATTCTTCCCCGCCCCAGCAGCCTCGCTTTCGGGCGGCGGCGCGGGCAGGCCGAGCTCGACCCGCATCGCCTCGCCATCGGCTTCCCGCCCCATTCCAGGGATCCCTCTCTCGATCCGAAGCGCCTCGCGGGCAGCGAGCCCGATCGGAGCCGCCCCATGGAGGCGACCAGCCTCGAGCAGCTCATCCCAAAGCCCCTGAGCGCCGGCAGTGGGCGTGGCGATCTCAAACCCCGGCCCGCCGCCGCGAACAAGATGAAACACCCGCGCCACGCGTCCGGCCACACGGGTCTCAACACAGGCGAAGGGTGGCGCATCGTCTAAATTCAGGTCGGAGACCATCTCAAGCAGGGCTCGGGCCTTCGGTCCATGCACCGCAAAATGCGCCCAGGCCTCCGTTACATCGAGGGCCGTCGCGCGGGAGGTTGTGCGGGAGGTCGCACGGGGTGTCGGCGTGGTCGTTTCGCCCGCCTCAGATCCGCCCGGCTCTTCGGGGCTAAGCGTGGCGGTCAGCGCGGTCCGCAGTCTAGCGGCGAGGCCCGGCGCGTCGAATGCTGGAAAATGACACAGAAACGCCGGAGGCGCGTCCACGGATTCGGATGGCAACAACGCGACGACCGCGTCGGCGATCACCGCGCCGCGGTCGTCCGAGACATGGACCACGCGGCAGCGACCCTGCGCGGGCGGCTTTAGGCCGCCAAACAGCGCTGTGAACGCATGATGGGCTCCAGGCCCGCTCAAAAGGATCTTCCGCAGGGCGGAAGCGTCATGGAGCGCGACGCTTTGGCGCGCCGTGCGGATTTCGCGAATCGTCGCCTCATCGGCGTCCTCAAGCTCTCCGCCAGGCCCGCTGGCCCGCGGGAAATAAAGCGGCGTCCGCCAGCCGCCGAGGGTCTCGCAAACAGCGCCGCGCCCTTGAACCCACGCATCGGTGGGGATCATCCGGGTCACCGCGGGAGCGTCTGTCTCGATTGGCGCTCTCGCCTCCACCGCGCGCGCCAGCTTCAAAGCGCTGGGATCCGCATCCAGGGCGTCGGCCAAAACCGCCGCAGCGACCGCGGCCGCCCCCTCCTCCAGAGGCGTTGTCGCGCCTCGCGATTGGGCCAACGCCGCCAAATCACGAACGCCCGCCCGCGCCGCCCGCTCAATCTCCGCAAGCGTCAGATCGCTACGGAGATCGATAAAGTGTTTGTCGCCGATCGCGGTGGCCGGGTCGTCTGCGGCGACGGGGGGCGGCGTAAACCAGAGCGGGGAGGCCCTCATGTCGCGGGAAGCGTCCGCAGGATCGACCGGAGCCGAAGGCGGATTTGGCGCGTCGTCGCCCGTGGCTAGCGCCGCGCCAAGCTCGGCGGCGTGGGCGATGGCCCCGTCCCACGCCGCGTCGGTGGTGAGGCCCATGGCCGCGCCGACGCAGTGTATCGGAGATCCCTCGGCCGCCTCAGACGAAGCGGGGCCGAGCGCGCCGAGCGAAGGGTTCCAAGCGACGTCGCCGGTCGCGTCGCTCAGCAGGCCGATCGCCGGCGCCCAACCGCCTGAGACCGCGACAAGATCGCAGGCGACCGTCTCCGGCACGCCCAGCCGCCCCGAAGCGCGGACCGGCGCCGTCTCCACGGCGTAGACCCCGCCCCCGGCCGGGTCGGCCAACGCGCGCGTCACGGCCTCGCCCGCTCGGATCTCCACCCCAAGGGCGCGGGCGGCCCCGGCCCAAGGTCCCGCCACGTCCCGCCTTGGGTCGAAAGCGACAGGAACGTCGACACCCGCCCGTTTCAAGAGCACGGCCGTGCGATACGCGTCGTCATGGGCGACGAACAGCGCCGCCCGTTGTCCGGGGCGCACGCCGTAGAGCGCCACAAAGTCCCGCGCCGCGGCGGCGCGCATGACCCCGGGCAAATCATTGTCGGCAAAGAGCATCGGCAGTTCAGCGGCCCCGGTCGCCAGGACGATACGCCGCGACCGCACGCGCCAAGGCCGCGGCGGCGCGCCGGCTCCATCTGGGCGCTCCATGAGCAAGGACACCCCGCCAGGCTCCCCCGCGAGGGACACCGCCTCCATGCGCAAGCGAAGCGTCGCGCCGAGCGCGCTCTCCAGAGCCGCGACTTGCGCGTCTATCCAATCCTCGCGGCTTGGCCCATCGGGCGCTCGGCCCGCCGCGGCGGCGTCGGCCACATCCACAAGGGCGCGCCCGCCCCAGGCCACG